>JAVWUR010000060.1:0-13475 GCA_036667055.1 Oscillospiraceae bacterium | reverse complement strand
ATCACACATTTGTTTATGCCAATAATTCCGTTCATATATTTTTCGGCAACCATTCCATATTGCGATAATTCAATATGCGGGACGATGTGGGCATCGTCCCCTACAATAATTTCGCCTAACAATTTATGTCCGTTTTTTACGCATATCGTCACAAAATATGCCCCATTTTGTGAATAATCATACCCCTTTAGCCTGTTTGGTTTTCGTTTCTCCCATTCAATATATCACCGTCCATATGGTTTATTATATCAAATATTTATTGTCGCTGCAAGGCGGCAATAAACGTGTGCTATCCGTTTTACCGGTGGTATTTATCGGCACTATGCCAACACAGCCGTCTATATATACACCAAAATCGGCAGTCGAAATGCTCTTTCAACCGCCGATTTTTTCGAGTTATATTATATTATGCCTGCCAAACATTGTAGGTAAAGGAGCCTGCCTTGGGCTGAGTTTTGTTTTCAATCTCCGCCTTGATAACCTCTTTTAGCTGCAAACGATAGCTATCGTCATAGCCCTCCATAACAGGCATAACCTTGCTTGCCTCGTCCAAAAAGTGCATGACATCACGCCCCTTGGCACGTCCCTTTGCGGTGTGCACATCGTAGGCATAATCAGGGATTGTTGGCACATAGCCCTGCTCAAATTTCTTGATTACAAGGTTCTTTAGGCAATCGGTTGAACGCTCTTTAGGCTGGTTGCAAAGAAAACGAATTGCGTACATAAAGAAGAATGGTCTGTCCCCATCGGTATAAGGGAACTTTTTTCTCGCCTCGTCCAGATTGTTGATAACCGCTATTGCATATGGGTTGCCAAAGCCGATATCCTCACAGGCGATGATGGTGAGCCGTCTCCACAATTTATCCTCGAACTGCTCGCTGGTGATGTACATTTCATACGCTACATCAATAGCGATTTCGTACTGTGCACGGCGGATGGATTTCTGCAAGCCTGCCACAAGCTCGTCTCCGGGAATACCATTTCTGCTGGTGATGTTCACCCAAGGGTCGTAAGACATAAATTCTGCCATTTTTAATTCCTCCGTTAATATTTTTTGTTAATATATATAACGGGTGATAAGGTGCTCTTTTTTAAGAATATCCCCCTTTTACAGGGTTTCGCCCTTAAAAACTAGTACGCTTTGCCCCATATTACCATTGTATCGGTTGGCTTGCCGCACACCGCACACACGCCCTTTGTCACACCCTGCTCCCCGAAAGGCATACAGCGTGAGGATAGCCCTGCCTGCTCCTTCATCTGCTTTTCACACTGCTCGCTGCCGCACCACAAGGCACGGACAAAACCGTCCTTTTCCTTGGACACCTTAATGATGTCCTCCATCTTTTCCAGTGTCACTGTTCTGGAATCTAGGTTTTCCTTTGCCATATTGAACATATTTGTCTCGATATTTTTTATGAGTGCTTCCAGCTCTGTTTCCAGATTATCAAGGGACACAAAAAGTTTTTCTCGTGTGTCACGGCGGACTAACACGCACTGGTTTTGCTCAATATCCTTAGGCCCTATCTCCACACGCACAGGCACACCCTTCATCTCATACTCGCTGAATTTCCACCCAGGTGAGTTGTCGGTGTCGTCAAGCTTGGTGCGATATTTTTTCATAAGACGGCTTTTAAGCTCCTTCGCCTTTTCCAAAACCCCCTCCTTGTGCTGTGCCACAGGGATAATCACCACCTGAATAGGTGCGATTGCCGGAGGCAGTACCATACCGTCATCATCCCCATGGGACATTATTATCGCCCCGATAATTCTGGTGGACATACCCCAAGAGGTCTGGTGTGGGTAGGAAAGCCCGTTGTTGCGGTCTGCAAAGGTGATGTCAAACGCCTTGGTAAAGCCATCCCCAAAGTAGTGGCTTGTGCCGCTTTGCAATGCCTTGCCATCGTGCATCATCGCCTCTATTGTGTAGGTGGAAACTGCCCCTGCAAATTTTTCGCTGTCCGTCTTTTTGCCCTTGATTACAGGAATCATCAGGCTGTTTTCGCACACGTCCTCATACACATCAAGCTGCTGCATTGTCTCGTCGATAGCCTCTTGAGCCGTCTCGTGTATGGTGTGACCCTCCTGCCACCAAAACTCTCTGCCACGCAGGAAAGGGCGAGTGGTCTTTTCCCATCTCACCACGCTGCCCCACTGGTTGTAGAGCATTGGCAGCTGGCGATAGGTGTGCAGCACGTTCTTCCAGTGGTCGCAAAAAAGCACCTCACTGGTTGGGCGAACGCACATACGCTCCTCTAATTTTTCATCTCCGCCATGGGTAACCCAAGCTACCTCCGGTGCAAAGCCATTGACATGATCCTTTTCCTTTTGCAGCAAGCTTTCCGGAATGAGCAGTGGCAAAGCCATATTTTCATGGCCGGTAGCTTTAAACTTATCGTCCAAAATTCTCTGTATATTTTCCCATATGGCAAAGCCGTAGGGACGCATTATCATAAAACCCTTTACTGTGGAATAATCCACCAGCTCCGCTTTTATGCAGATGTCGGTAAACCACTGTGCAAAGTCCGTGTCTCTTGAGGTTATCTCACTAACCAATTTTTTATCCTTAGCCATTTTTACCTCTTTTCCTATCAAAAATACTGCCCCTTACACTGTTTATAAGGGGCAAATAGTTTATAAGTGTATCTGTTTTTACTTCATATTTTCTTCAATAAATTTTACAACGTCTGCCACATTTCTTATGTCCTCGATATTGTCCTCCGGCACCTCAATGCCAAATTCGTCCTCAATTGACATGACAATGTCCACTAAATCAAGGCTGTCTGCGTCAAAATCGTCCACTAGGTTTGATTCTATCGTCACTTGCTCCTCTTTAAGCTCCAGTTGCTCGCAGATGATTTTTCTCAATCTTTCAAATACCATAATCTTCTCCTTAACCATTTTTATCTCTAATATTTATTATTATTTATAATACACTTATTATTTTATAACTGTTTTTGCTCTAATTGTCAAGCTTATTTTAATTATTGTAGTCGATAGGCAGGCTTGCAATGCCGTTTAACTCTGCATTTCCTATGTTGCCGCTAACAAACTCATAGTACCCTTGGCTGGCTATCATTGCACCGTTGTCACCGCACAAATCTATTGCCGGACACAGGAAGGTTTTCCCCGCTGATTTTTCCTTTATCAGCTCTCGCAACCGTCTATTTGCCGCAACTCCACCTGCTATTGCCAGAGTGTTAAAGCCGTATTCCTTGGCGGCGTTCACCAAATTATCGCTTAAAATTTGTGATATTTTCTCCTCAAAGCTGGCGGCAAGAGAATTTTTATCCGTCTCTATGCCTTTCATATTATCCGTGTTATAGATGTTGATAACAGCGGTTTTAAGCCCTGAAAAGCTCACGTCATATTTATTTTCCGTGTGGGGGGTGGGCAGCTTATACTTAGTCTTGTCCCCCAAAAGTGCCGCTTTTGAAACTGCGGGGCCTCCGGGATATCCAAAGCCCAAGGTTCTGCTCACCTTGTCAAACGCCTCCCCTGCCGCATCGTCTATGGTTTTGCCAATAACTTTAAATTTTGTGTAGTCCTCCACCGCCACAATATGGCTGTGCCCTCCCGATGCCACAAGGCAGATGAAGGGCGGCTTTAGCTGTGGGTGCTCTAGGTACAGTGCAGCGATATGCCCTCGTATGTGATGGACGGGCACCAGCGGCTTTTTGCTTGCAAAGGCAAGCCCCTTGGCAAAATTTACCCCCACCAGCAACGCCCCAATAAGCCCCGGAGCAAAGGTGCAGGCGATGGCATCAATCTCCCCTATGGTGATTTTACCCTCTTCAAGACACTTTTGCACCACCTCACTCACCGCATCAATGTGGCGGCGAGAGGCGATTTCCGGCACTACCCCACCATATAAACCGTGCTCCTGTGCCTGTGAGTATATCACATTTGAAACTATTGTCCTGCCATCCTTTACCACCGCCGCCGCCGTCTCGTCGCAGCTTGATTCTATTCCCAGTACCAGCATATCTATTTCCTCTTTTTTTGAATTTTAGGCGTTTTAAACCTGTCTATCTCTCTAGTTGCATAACTATTCCATCATCGGTGGGGTTTTGGTACAAGCTTTTTCTTACCCCCACGATTTTAAAACCCAGCTTTTCATATAGCTTTTGAGCACCTAGGTTTTCTTTTCGCACCTCTAAAACAATGGTTTTTTCCTCCAACGTCTCCAGTGCCCCTTTTAACATTTCATAGGCTATGCCCTTTCTCCGCTGGTTTTTATGGGTGCACACAAACACTAGTTCCCCCACGTCAACCACCGTAAAAGCACAAAACGCCACCGCAATATCCTCAGCATCTACCGTGACAAAGCTGCGGTATAAGCCGCTATCTAAACATTCCTTTAGCCCCTGCAAGCTCCACCCCTCCAGCACCTCACGGTGCAGTGCCACCACTTGGTCAAGGTACTGGGGTGAAAACTCTTTAACCCTTTGCGTCATACCAGTTTTCTCCCACATTCACATCTGCACTCAAAGGCACAGAAAGCGTCGCCGCACCCAGCATCTCCTCGTTTAAAATCCGCTTTGCCTGCTCCACCTCGTCATAGGGTGCCTCCACTATCAGCTCATCGTGTACCTGAAGCACCAATTTTGCTTTAAGCCCCTCTTGCTCCAAGCGGTTTGCCACCTTCACCATAGCTATCTTGATTATATCTGCACTGGTGCCCTGAATGGGGGTGTTCATCGCCATTCTAGCCCCCAGTGCCTGTATATTTTTGTTGGAATTGTTTATCTCCGGCAACATTCTTTTGCGGTTGTACAAGGTGGAAACATATCCGTTTTTCTTGGCAAATTCCTTTATGTCCTCCATATACCCACGCACCCCTTTAAAGGTTTCCAGATAGTCCTTGATAAAGGTGTCTGCCTCCTTGACGGATATCCCTGTGTCCTTTGCCAAACTAAAAGCACCTATGCCATACACTATGCCAAAGTTTACCGCCTTTGCACGAGAGCGTATTTTGGGCGTGACCATCTCCTTTGGCAGGTGCATAATCGCCGCCGCCGTTTGGGTGTGGATGTCCTCACCATTGATAAATGCCGCTTTCATAACCTCGTCACCGCTTATATGTGCCAGTATTCTAAGCTCAATTTGAGAGTAGTCGGCGTCCAGCAGCACACAGCCCTTTTTCGCTATGAAAAACTTCCGCAGCTCCTGCCCCAGCTCTGTCCTCACAGGGATATTTTGCAGATTAGGCTCGCCGGAAGAAATCCGCCCTGTGCGTGTCTCGGTCTGATTAAAGGTGGTGTGTATTCTGCCATCCTCACGAACCTTGCCCTTCATGCCCTCCACATAGGTAGAGTTTAATTTTTGATAGGTTCTGTAGTTTAATATAACATCTATAACCGGATGGTATTTACGCAAGCCCTCCAGCACCTCGGCGTTGGTGGAATAGCCGGATTTTGTCTTTTTCCCTGTGGGTAGCCCCATTCTTTCAAAGAGTGCCTCCCCCAGCTGCTTGGGGGAATTTAGGTTAAATTCCCACCCCACCATCTCATAAACCGCTGCCAAATCCTTGTCCAGTTGCTTTTTCAGCATGACCCCAAAGGCTTCTAAGCCCTGCTTGTCCACCGCAAAGCCCTCATACTCCATATCACTCAGCACCTTTGCCAAGGGCATTTCAATCTCGTACAAAAGCTGCTGTTGTTTTTCCGTCTCAATCTGCCCTTTTAAAACCTCATATACATTTTGTGCATAGGGGGCAAAGCTGTCCTCACATTCAAATGCCTTTGGCACGTCACAGCTTGCCGCCATACGCTCAAAATCATAGCTTGTGGCACTTGGGTTTGCGATGTACGCCGCAAGCTTCATACAAAAGCTGACGTTTTTCAAATCTATCCCGTGATAGTTGCAAAAGCTCTCCAATTGCTTTAAATCATAGGCGATTTTTTCTCGAGCCTCATCCTGCAAAAAGTCCTGTAGAAACTTTGAGTTTTCCTTGCAGGAATACACCTTTTTGCCCCATACTACTATAAATTTATCCTCTATTTGATAGATTATCCCCTTTTCCAGTTGGTTTTCAAAGGGCAAAATCTCCGTCATATCCTCTGTTTTTACCGGTGTCTGCGTGTCAAACAAGCTGCCCTGCTCCACGCTTTGGGGTGGACACAGCTTGTCCACCAGTGAGAACATTTCAAGGCTTTTTAACTGCCGTGCCGCCTTTTGGGTGTCACAGCTTTTTTTAACATAAGCATATATGTCCGTATCAATGGGGACGGTGCAGCAGATGGTTCCCAGCTTTTTAGAAAGGTATGCCATCTCTTTGTCGGCGATAAGCTTTTCTCTCACGCCTTTTTTTATGATAGGGTCGTCAATATTTTGGTACACGCCGTCCAGTGTTTCAAAGCTCTGTAGCAGGTTAACCGCCGTTTTTTCTCCCACGCCCTTGACACCTGGGATATTGTCGGAAGTGTCCCCCATCAGTGCCTTTAAATCTATTAATTGTGTAGGTAGCAGACCATATTTTTCCTGCACCGCCGCTGTGTCCATAACTTGGCTTTGTCCCTTGCCAAACTGGGTGGTAGTCAAGATTATATTCACCTTGTCGCAGGCAAGCTGCAAAGAATCTCTGTCCCCTGTGGCGATAAAGCACTCATCCCCATTGTCGGCACAGGTTTTTGCAAAGGTGCCCAAAATGTCGTCTGCCTCGTACCCCTCCTTGGTGACGATGTTGTATCCTAAATCCCCCAGTAATTCCTTTAAAACCGGCATCTGCTGTGCCAGCTCCTCGGGCATACCCTTTCTTGTCCCCTTGTACTCGCTGTACATCTCATGGCGAAAGGTTTTTGCCCGCAAATCAAAGGCGATAGCCACGCTGTCGGGCTGCACCTCCTGCTCTAGCTTGGATAGAATATTCAAAAAACCGTAAATTCCATTGGTATATTGCCCGTCCTTGGTGGTCAGCAGCTTTATGCCATAAAAAGCTCGGTTGAGTATACTGTTGCCGTCTAATGCCAAAAGTTTCATAGAAAACTCCTTAATGTAATATATAATATATGATAATTTAGTATACCACATTTAGATAGTTTATGGTATAATATTTTGGTCAGATTGAAAAAAATGCGTATAAAATGGTGATAATTAATGAATATAAAGGGTTTACATATAGATAATAAAGGGGTGCTCGCCCCTATGGCAGGCTTTTGCGACATTGTTATGCGTAAGGTGGCAGACGATATGGGTGCCGGCTTTACCGTCAGCGAAATGGTGAGTGCCCGAGCTTTGTGCTATGGGGATAAAAAAAGCCACGCCTTGATGGAAACGTGGGAGCATAAAGCCCCCTTTGGCATACAGCTTTTTGGCTTTGACCCCTCGGATTTTGTGAGGGCAACCCAGCTTGTTTTAGAGCATAAACCGGATTTTATCGATATAAATATGGGCTGCCCTGCACCAAAAATTGTGTGCAATGGCAGTGGCAGTGCCCTGATGAAAAACCCCCAGCTTGCAGCACAGATAGCAAAAGTTGTGGTGGAAAACTCAGGCGGTGTGCCTGTGAGCGTGAAAATCCGCAAGGGGTGGGACGAGGATTTTCTCACCGCTGTGGAGGTTGCAAAACGCTGTGAGGACGTGGGGGTAAGCTTTATCACCGTCCACGCACGCACCCGTGAAGAGATGTACACCCCCGGCATCGACCTTGATATAATCAAGGCGGTGAAAGCCTCTGTGGGTATTCCTGTTATTGGAAACGGAGATATAACAAATATACAAGATGTAATTAATATGTCGAATTATACCAGTTGTGATGCTGTTATGATAGGCAGAGAGGCACTTGCTCGGCCTTGGGTTTTTAAGCAAATCAAGGAGCATTTTAATGGCGAAGCGGTGTCAAGCGAGCCTACCCTAGAAGAGCGTATGCAGCTGGTTTTGTGGCATATCGAAAAGCTGTGCCAAGTGAACGGCGAAACCGTTGGCATGAAAAAGGCACGAGGGCAGGCGGCTTTATATATGAAGGGCTTGCGTGGGGCAGCACATCTGCGGTTTTTGACTAACAGTCTTACCACCTTTAGTGATGCCGAAAATTTAGTGAAAGAGGTTTTTAAGGAAAATGTATAATTTTAACGCACTGCTGTCACGAATGAAATATATCCCACGGTGGAGCCTTATGCGGCAATCTCGCACCGAATATGTGGCGGAGCACACCACTGAGGTTATGCAGCTTGCACACACCTTGGCGGTGATTTCAAGGGTGCATTTTGACACACAGGTGGACGAAAAAAAGATTGTGCTGTGTGCTTTATACCACGATATCAGCGAAATTCTCACAGGGGATATGCCAACGCCGGTAAAGTACAATGACAACGCCTTAAAAACCGCCTACAAGGAGATGGAAGCTAAAGCTACAGACAAGCTGCTTGACACTCTCGGGGAGGATTTAAAGCCCTCCATCAAGCCCTATGTCACACAGGATAGCTTGACAGTTCGAGAAAAAGCCATACTAAAGGGGGCTGACCGATTGTCTGCCCTGATAAAGTGCATCGAGGAGCAGCGTAGCGGCAGCTGTGAGTTTGACACCGCCTACAGGAGCGTTTTAGCGAGCCTTGAAGCGATGAATCTGCCCGAGGTGGACTATTTTATAGAGCATATGCTGCCCTCCTATCGTCTGTGTCTTGATGACCTTGCCAAAATTTAATTAGATTAAAACCGGAGCTTTTATATTGAAAAAAACTATTTCCAACCCCTATGTTAAAATATTTATACTGGGGTTTTTCACCGCCCTTTGCCTGTTTTTGCCCTACATTATTGTGGACAAAGGTTTCTTTTTGTACGCCGGAGACTTTAACAGCCAGCAAATCCCTTTTTATATGTATGCAAATCGAATGGTGCACAGCGGTTCTATGAATTGGAGCTGGGCAACCGACCTTGGTTCCTCCTTTGTGAACAGCTTTTCCTTTTACCTGTTAGGCTCGCCGTTTTTTTGGCTGAGCACCCTTTTTCCTTTTATGCTCTCACCCTATCTTATGCCCCTTTGGCTGATGCTAAAGTTTGCTTTTGCGTCACTGGGAGCCTTTTGTTTTCTCCGTCGCTATGCCAAAAACGATAATTTTGCCTTTGTGGGGGCTATTTTATACGCATTTTCCGGCTTTAGCGTCTACAACATATTCTTCAACCACTTTTTGGAGTCGGTGGCGTTTTTCCCCTTTCTTCTGTGGTCACTGGACGAGTTTATCTATGAAAAAAAGCGAGCCATATTTCCACTGTTTGTAGCACTCAATTTAATAAACAACTATTTTTTCTTTGTTGGACAGGTTGTGTTTTTAGCTATATACTTTATATGCAAGGTTGTGTCCAAGGAGTATAAAATAACCTTTAAAGAGTTTTGGCAGTTAGCCTTTGAAAGCGTCACAGGCTGTCTTATGGGGATAGTTTTGTTTGTCCCTGCACTGCTAAACCTTTTACAAAACCCACGCACCACCAGCACTCAGCAGGGCTTTGGGCTGTGGATGTATTCCACGGTGCAGCAGTATTTTGCCATTGCAATGTCGGCTTTTTTGCCGCCGGAAAGCCCCTATTCTCCTAACCTTTTTACCCAAGGGAACATCAAATGGACAAGCATAAGTGCCTTTGTGGTTTTGGGGGGAATGTTCGGATATTTCATCTTTTGGAAATATTTTAAAGGGTCTGCCTTCACCAAGATTTTTTCCACCTGTATAATTTTCGCCTTTGTCCCCATTTTGAACAGCAGCTTTTACGGCTTTAACAGCGGATATTACGCAAGATGGTTCTATATGCCCCTTTTGATTTTGGCGGCTATGAATATGCAAAGCTTTGCTTTGGAAAAGGATAAAATTTATTTTGGCATTAAAACCACCGCTATATTAACCGGTGTATTTTTGGTTTTTGGGCTTACCCCCACCTTCCTTGACGGGAAATTTAAGCTGGGCTTACAGGAGGAGCTTGCCCCCTTTTGGCTGTATATTTTAATCGCTTTTTTCAGCCTTTACCTATTGTTTTTGGTGGTGGCAAACTTTCATGGCAAGCCCAAATATTCTCAAAAGCTTTTGATGGCGGCGCTGTGTGTCACCTTGCTTTTCGGCACAATCCATATGTGCATTGTCAAGCTGCCACAATTTTCCGCCGACCAGCGGTACAAGGGGCAAAACTATGATGTGATACCGGATTTTGATTTAAAGGACAATGCCACAAATTTCCGTCTTGATGCCTATCAATGCTACAACAACCTTAATTTATTTTTGGATATGCCACTATTGCAGTCCTTTAACAGTGTTGTCACCCCCTCCATCATGGAGTTTTACCCCTCTGTGGGGACTAAGCGTGATGTTTCCTCCAAGCCGGACTTTAAGGATTTTGAGCTGCGCAGCCTGCTGTCGGTAAAATACCTCCTTATGCCAACCCACGAGGTAAAGCATTTTACCGATGATGGATTTATGAAGGGCTACACTAAATACATGGACATCTCGCCCTATGAAGTGTTTGAAAATGAATATTTTGTGCCTATGGGATTTACCTATGACTATTTTGTCACGGAAAGCCAGCTTGGGCAGACCCTTGCTGAAAACCGCAGCAACATACTAATGCGTGCCGTGATGGTGGAGGAGACAGATGTGTATCGGTATGACCTAGCTCTTGAACGCATAGACGATAACGAGCTTTTCAACTATTCTCTTGCCGCCTTTGAGGGGGCAGTTGAGGATAGACGAGCCAGCGCCTGTTATGAATTTTCCCGAAACGATGACGGCTTTACCTCTAAAATAAAGCTTGATGACGGCAATTTGGTGTTTTATTCTGTGCCCTATGACAAGGGCTTTACCGCCTATGTCAACGGCGAAAAAGCGGAAATTTTAAAGGTCAACTATGGTCTTAGTGCCGTATATGCCCCCGGCGGCGACAACACCATTGAGTTTGTATACCGCACCCCCGGCTTAAATTTGGGCTTTGCCCTTAGCGGCTTTGGCATCGCCGCCTATCTAATATATTTTGTTATCATAAAAAAGAAAAGGATATAGTGAAAAATGGACATTTTAAAAGTATTGGCAAGCGAATTTAAAGTTGCCCCTTGGCAGATTGAAAACACCGTGGCACTGATGGACGAGGGCGGCACAATCCCCTTTATCGCCCGTTACAGAAAAGAAAAAACAGGTGAATTGGACGACCAAGTTTTGAGAGAAATTTTTGACCGTCTGACCTATCTGCGAAACCTTGAGCAGAGAAAGCTGGATGTTATAAACTCCATCACCGAGCAGGAAAAAATGACGGATGAAATTATGGAGATGATAACCCGTTGTGTCACCTTGAGCGAGATTGAGGACATCTACCGTCCCTTTAAGCCCAAGAGAAAAACCCGTGCCTCCATCGCCAAGGAAAAGGGCTTAGAGCCGCTTGCACTGCTGATTTTAGAGCAGAATAAAAGCACTGTTTTGTCGGAGGTTTTGCCCCTTTACATAAATGAAGAAAAGGGCGTAAAAACCACCGAGGACGCTCTTGCAGGTGCTATGGACATCATTGCCGAAAGCGTTTCCGACAGCACACAGGTGCGTAAAGCTTTAAAAGCACTGTACTATCGCTCGGGGCTTGTCACCGCAAAGGGAGATGCGGAAAAGGAGAGCGTTTATACCCTCTATTACGATTTTTCCGAGCCTGTGAACAAGATAGCCTCCCACCGAGTCCTCGCCATCGACCGTGGGGAAAAGGAGGGCTTTTTAAAGGCGGCAATATCGGTGGACACCATCGCCGCAGTGGGTGAAATTGAGAGAATATATCTAAAAAATGACTGTGAATGTACCACTGTGGTTAAAAATGCCATAGCAGACGGATATCAGCGGCTTTTGCACCCCAGCCTTTCCACCGAGATACGCAATATGCTGTCCGACCGTGCAGGAGAAGGTGCTATCAAGGTTTTCGGAGACAATTTAAAACAACTTTTGTTAGTGCCCCCTGTAAAGGGCAAAACCTGTATGGCACTTGACCCGGGGTATAGAACCGGCTGTAAAATGGCGGTTGTTGACCACACAGGCAAGGTGCTGGACACAGGGGTCATATATATGACACTGGACATTCACGATAAGGAAAAAGCGAAAAGGCAGCTTAAAGCACTCATTGTAAAGCACGATGTGGACATCATTTCCATCGGCAACGGCACCGCCACCAAGGAGACGGAAATGCTGGTTGCGTCTCTTATAAAAGAGCTGGACAAAAAAATCAGCTATATGGTGGTGAGCGAGGCAGGAGCGTCAGTGTATTCCGCCTCTAAGCTTGCGGCGGCGGAGTTTCCACAGTTTGACGTGTCTCTTCGCAGTGCGGTTTCCATCGCTAGGCGGCTACAGGACCCTCTTGCGGAGCTAGTTAAAATCGACCCAAAATCCATCGGTGTAGGGCAGTATCAGCACGATATGCCAAAGCAGCGTCTGGAGGAGAGCTTAAACGGCGTGGTGGAGTACTGTGTAAACACAGTGGGTGTTGACCTCAACACCGCCAGTGCACCGCTACTTGAGCGTGTTTCGGGGCTTAACAAGTCGATAGCCAAGAACATTGTGGAGTTCCGTGAGGAAAACGGAGAATTTAAAAAGAGAAATCAGCTTTTAAAGGTTGCAAAGCTAGGGCCAAAGGCGTATATGCTCTGTGCCGGATTTTTGCGTATACCGGGAGCAAAGGACAAGCTGGACACCTCCAGTGTTCACCCGGAAAGCTATGCTGTGGCAAAGGGGCTTTTGGAGGCCGTGGGCTATAAAATTGCAGATATCGGCACGGAGAAAATCAAGGGGTTGTCTGCCGATGTAGAAAAAATTGGTATGGAAAAATTGGCACAGCAGCTTGATACAGGTGTGCCGACTTTAAAGGATATAATCGCCGAGTTAATCCGTCCGGGCAGAGATATGCGTGACGAATTGCCAAAGCCGCTTTTGAGAACCGACATTCTGGATATTAAAGATTTAAAAAGCGGTATGGAGCTGGTGGGTACAGTGCGTAATGTAATTGATTTTGGGGCATTTGTGGACATCGGTGTCCATCAAGACGGGCTTGTGCACATCAGCCAAATCTGCGACCGATACATCAAGCACCCAAGTGAAGCGGTAAAGGTTGGAGACGTGGTGACGGTGTGGGTGCTGTCGGTGGACGAGGGCAAAAAGCGAATTTCCCTGACCATGAGAAAGCCCCCGGAAAAGCCGGCGGCAAAATAATGGGGTAAGGAAATAGGCTTTAGCGATAATTGGCGTAATTCAAATAATTATTAATATGAACGCAAAACAAGGGATTGAAAAAAGCTCAATCCCTTGTTTTTTTATTGTGTATTCTGTTTTTTACTTGGTTGCAAGTCTCATTGTGTCTCTTGCAATCATCAATTCTTCATTGGTTTGGATAACCAATGTTTTAACCCTTGCACCCTTTGCAGTGATATCATTTACCGCAGCACCACGCTGACCGTTCTTCTCCTTGTCAATATCTATGCCAAAGAAGCCCAAGCCTGCACAGACCTTTTCTCTCACGTTGGAAGAGTTTTCGCCTAT
>JAVWUR010000059.1:0-13567 GCA_036667055.1 Oscillospiraceae bacterium | reverse complement strand
ATTGCCGGCAGGTTCTATGGCTATCGTTGCGCTAATGCATGACTTGATTGTCATATTCGGCGTGTTTGTAATCTGTCGATTTGCCATAAACGGCAACTTTATAGCGGCAATGCTCACCATCTTAGGGTACTCCATCAACGATACGGTTGTTATATATGACCGTATTAGAGAAAACAAAAAGATGTATCCGGATATGGCTTTTGCACAGCTTGTGAATATGAGTATTAATCAGTCCTTGGTTCGCTCGGTGAACACAACAGTTTCAACGGTTATTGCCCTTGGAACAGTTTGCATAATCGCTGCTATCTATGGCTTGGACAGCATATTGACCTTTGCATTCCCAATGACATTAGGCATGATTTCCGGCGTTTACTCCACTATATTTATCGCAGGCCCGCTGTGGGTTGGCTATGAGGAGAAAAAAGCCGCAAAGAACAAATAACTAATAAAATTAAAAAGATGGAGACACAGTTCTCCATCTTTTTGTAGGTAGGTGAAACATGAATATCGGGATATCCACAGGGTGCTTTTTTCCGGAAAAGACAGATGTTGCTCTTTGTAAGGTGGCGAAACTAGGTGCTAAATATGCGGAGATTTTCTTCAACACAGACAGTGAATTAGAGGAGGAATTTCTATATAAATTAAAGGCGATAGCGGATAAAAACGCCATGCAGATAATCTCGGTTCATCCCTTCACCTCGGCAATAGAAACCTTTTATTTCTTTTCAAAATATGACTACAAGCTGGAAGATGCCATAAAAATGTATGAAAAATATTTTAGGGCGTGTCAGATTTTAAACTGTAAATTTGTGGTTTTTCATGGGTGCTTTACAAAATGCAGCCATATAACAATGGAAAGATATACGGAAATTTTAAATATGTTGGGGCACAGGGCGGCACAATACGGCGTTTACATATCTCAAGAAAACGTTGTGGAATATAAGTGCGGCTACTTGGAAAACTTAAAAATCTTTCATAGCTTGGCACAGGAAAACATAAAGTTTACCTTCGATATAAAACAGGCGGTCAGGGCAAATCAAGACATATATGAAATACTAAATTTAGTGAAAAATCGTATTAGTCATGTGCATATCAGCGACTTTGATGGCACAGCAGACAGCCTTGTACCCTTGCAGGGAAATTTTGATTTTAAGAGTTTTTTCAGCTATATCCAAGAAAACACATCTGCCGATACAGCGCTTATAGAGGTATATCGAGATAACATTGACAGTGACGAGGACATTGCAAAGGCAATGAAAAAGTTGGAGAGCCTTTAGTGTGTAGGCAAATTGTATATTGCAAGTATTTGATAAAAAATATATAATATGTGCATAAAAGCTTGAAAATACGGTTGTTTTAGGTACAATAGCCGTCACTCATTCCAATATGCCTAATTAATAATAATACTAGATATGGTGGGGTTTAATTATGAAATGTCCATTTTGCGGAAATATTGACAGCAAGGTTATAGATTCAAGACCCACGGAGGATTGCCAAAGAATACGCCGCCGCCGTGAGTGTATAGCGTGCCAAAAAAGGTTTACCACCTTTGAGGTAATAGAGACAACGCCAATTATGGTGCTTAAAAAGGACGGTTCAATTCAGGCGTTTAACAGGGACAAGGTGCTGTCGGGGATGATTAAATCCTGTGAAAAACGGCAGGTATCTATCCAAGATTTAGAAAAGGCAACAAATACAATAGAGTATCAATTGGTTAACAGCTTAAAAACTCAAGTATCTTCCATTGAAATCGGCGAAATGGTGATGGAGGAGCTGAAAAAGCTAGACGAGGTTGCCTATGTGAGGTTTGCCTCGGTGTACAGACAGTTCAGCGATGTAAATACCTTTTTTGAAGAGCTGAGTGAAATGCTGAAAAAGAAAACTAATTAATGGTAGAGTTGTGCATATTTATGTCCTCAAGGGTGTCCAAAAGCAAATTTTTATGCTCCTCTACCCCCAAAGAGTCCTCAAATTTAATGGCGACTTCAAGGAAAATGAGAGAATCAGAAATCTTATTAATATGCTCCTTGCTTATCATGAGCAGGAGCGTATTTTTTTTGTCGTTGAAAAGCTCCCTTGCGGCTTTGATGTGGGAAAAATTTTCCGTGTGCGTTAGATGAATAGGGTCAATACTGCTTTGAAAATCCGTGATAAAGGTATTGATATATAAAAATGAAAACAGGGTATAAAGAATTATAGAAAAAAGCACAACCAGAGAAATTATAGAGTTGCGCATAGGCTATAACACCTCCCTTTGGGTGATATTGTACTGCATACCGCCATCAAGGGTCATTAGCAGAACATTGTCGATTTTGACGTTTGATTTTTCCAATATTGCCGTCAATTTTTCCTTTGGAAAGCCTGTTATAGCCAAATTTTCATAGATTATTCTGCTGTCCACTATAACGGGAAGGGCAGGTATGGGGCTTTTTTTGATGTTGGTATTTGCGTTTGGGTCCTTGTAGATATTTACTACACCGGTAGTTTCCACAATGGCAAGACAGACCTCCTCCAGATAGAAAACATCCTTGCCCCGCATAGATTCTAAAACATCATCCACAGAAAACCTCAAGTCCTGCATAGTTTGCTGATTTATTACGCCGCTCTGTATTAAAATCATGGATTTTCCCTGTATCATATGGGCAAAATGTTCGCTTTTCTTAACATATACCGAAATAAATACTTCAATACACATAATTAAAAGAATGGGAATGATGGAATTTATAAGGGGAAGCTCCGGTGCCTCAATAACTAGGGACGTTAAGTTGGAAATTAAAATTGTGGACACTAGGTCACTGGGCTGAAATTCTCCAAGATTTTTTTTGCCCATTATTCGCATGGTAAAAATTATTAATGCGAACATAATTACTGTTCTGAAAATAATAGAAAACACAAAATCACCTCGAAAAATATTATTGCCGAATGTTTAAGGGTTACTCACCTAAGCGATAATATTATTGGGGTGATTTATATGGACAGACAGTTTTATCTAAGCTTAGATAGAAACAAAAGTGAAATACAAAGCTTTTTCGGCAATTCTGTAGACTTTTATGTAAAAGAGATAGATATTTTGGGACATCCATGCGGGATAATGATGTGTGAGGATTTGATTAACATTGAAAAACTTTGGGAGATAGCGCTGCATCCGCTAAACTGCTTGAAATCCGATTGCAGCGCCATGGAGGTGATGGATTTTATTCTCAGCCAAACTACCATTCCCACCCTTCCAAAGCCCATAAAGACCTTTGAAAAGGCTATGTTTTTATTAACCTCGGGCTTTACTCTGATTTTCATTGATGGGCTGGACAGTGCGCTGGTGGTGTCAACTCAAGGCTACCCCTCACGTGGAATTGGAGAGCCGGGGGCAGAGGGAAGTCTGCGTGGCTCCAAGGAGAGTTTTTGTGATGTGGGAAGAAAAAATATGTCACTGGTGCGCCGGAGAATACGCAGTGAGGGGCTTATAATCGAGACAATGCAGGTGGGAACTGCCACCAAAACCGAGGTGACAATCTACAGCCACAACAAGTACTGCAATAAAAATTTGGTTGCGGCAGTTAAAAGCAGAATAGCAAAAATCAACATCCCCATTGTCACAGAGAGCGGATTTATCGCTCCATTTATCGACAAAACAAAAGGCTCTCTTTTTGGGTCGGTGTCCTACACAGAGCGGGCAGACACCTTTTGCGCAAAGCTTTGCGAGGGAAAGGTGGGGGTGATAGTGGACGGCTGTCCCTTCGCCATAATATACCCATTTTTGTTTTACGAGCATTTTTCCACCAATGATGACTATGTTCAGCGGCCATATTTTGTGTCCTTTATCAAACTTTTGCGGTATCTTGCATTTATTGTATCCATTGCACTGCCGGGATTATATGTGACCTTGGCGAATTTTTCGCCGGAAAGCCTGCCGGAAAAATTAATTTATTTTATATTTTCCTCAAAAAACGCCACCCCCTTGTCGCTTTTTACCGAGGCGATAGTAATAGTTATAACCTTGGAAATAATAAAGGAGGCGGGCTTGCGTCTGCCAAAAGCCATAGGGCACACGGTGTCCTTTGTGGCGGCGCTGATAATAGGAGACTCTGCGGTGAACGCTGGGCTGATAGGTTCAGCACTGCTCATAGTCTGTGCAATCAGCACCATCATGTCCTTTGTAGTGCCATCCTTCTATGAAGCAATTATAATTTTAAGGATAATATTTCTCGTGCTGTCCGGACTTTTTGGGGGCATAGGGTTTACCTTTTCTCTGCTGATTTTAATGCTTAATATCATCAATGTGAAATCGGAAAATCAAAGCTATCTGCCAAAGCTCACAGTAAAAAATAAAAGCATTTTGCTGGACACATTTTTAAAATCAAGTTGGCGAAATATAAATAAGGGGCATTGATATGGAAACTAAAACTAAAAACAATGGGGTGCTCACCCTCGCTTTGTCCTCGGCATTTGTAAATTTTGCCGTCACAAGCCAGAGCGATTTTATCTACCCACGGGATAGGCTGTTTAATCTTGCGCTATCTGCCCTGCTCAACTTTGGGGTGATATATTTCATACGATATATTGATTTTAAAAAAAATGGGTACAATGTATTTGCGGCAGCATTTATATTGTACAGGCTCATGGTTAATGCAATAAAATTTTCGGAATTTTTCCAAGATTTTTATGGAGCAAATATGGAGGTAATAGTGCTTTTCACCGCCATTTTAATAGCTATCTGTATAAAACTTGACTTTAATAACATATTGAAGGTGTATATTTTCTTTATCGCTATAAATGCAGTGCTGTTGGCGCTTGTAGTTTGGCTGTCAGTGGGCAAGATAAATGTGATGAACCTATATGCTACCTCCTTGGAGGTTTCCTTTAAGCCTAACAAATTAATATTTTTCAATGAAATAATAATTATAAATTTGCTGGTGGAGGAGGACAAAAAGCTTAAAATAGGCCTTAATTTTTTGTGGAGTGGGGTGGGGGGAGTGGCGCTTTTCACCCTGCTGCAAGGTCTATGTATTGGGGGCGATATGCTGTACAGTATCTCGCCCCTGCAAGGACTAATGCAGATTTTTTCCGGTAGGACAATAAAAAGATTTGATTATTATATCGCATTGCTGCAAGGGCTAAACTATTATGGGTCGGTGATGCTGTTAATGTGCGGCGCAAGAAGCATTAGGCGCAAGAAAGGGGTTACCTGCGATGAAAACATTTAAAATGCTGTGGGCGATATTGCTGCTTTTACTGCTATCTGCCTGCAATGAGTGCGGCGACAAGCGAATTGTAAAGCTGCTGTCTGTGACAGAGCGGGAAATATCGGCAGTCTGCTACAGCTACAAGGAGGAAAAAGGGCAGTACGAGACTATCTCAGTAAAAAATGAGGGAATACAGGACACCCTTCTAAAAATATTGGAGGGGGACAGCTATGATTTAAAGCTGTGCCAAACCTGCATTGTAGATGAAAAGATAGCCCAAAACCAAGCAAGTGAGGTGTTTGCGGCACTGAACAGCGCAAAATTCACTCCCGATATTAGCGTTGTCTGCGCACAGGACTTTAGCAATATGGAAAAATATCTGGAAAAGCCTGCCATAAAAAACCATATCTATAATTGGCAGTTAAATCAAGAAAAAGTCAGCGCATCCATCCCAACCATAGAGCAGGATGAGGGGACAATTGTCATATTGGATGGGGAAGCGAAGGGGATAGCAGGGGAGGGACAGACCACGTTATTAAATATTTTAACGGGCAAAACCGGAAGTGAAAGCTATAATTTTAATTATGAGGGGCGGGAATACTCTGCCATATTAGAAAATATATCAACCTACTATGGCAAAAAAAATGGTGGGCTGTGTGTGTCAATTACAGCAAAGCTGGCGGTATACCGTGGTATGTCGGGAGGAAAAGAGAATAGAAAAAAATTCATAGAGCTGGTAAAGTGGGACATGGAAAAGGAAATAATGAACATTTATAAGAGCGCAGATATGACAAGACGGTATAATTTGTTTTGGTACGAAAAAGTTGACCCAAGGTTAGAGGACAGTGACGTTGAAATAAAGATAAATATATTATGATATTAACTGCACCATAAGACCATTAGCTGTATTTTGCCATAAAAATATCGACCTTCAAAAGTTAGCTGTTTAGCTCTAACCTTTGGAGGTCGATACAATATTACAAATTATCCCAGCTTTTATCTGCACACTATAATGTTTAATTCTGCGCACTCTAACGTTTAATTCTGCACACTTTAATGTTTAATTCAGAGTTTGAGACGATAGCATTACTTCTTTAAAATCATGTCGGCAACATAAATCCCATGCGCCGCAGCTTGTGACAGACTTCTGGTAAAGCCGGTTCCATCCCCTACGCAGTAAATTCCCTTGCAGCCCATAAGGCCAAAACCCTTGTCCGTCTCGGGGCGTGCAGAGTAGTACTTACATTCCACGCCATAGAGTAGGGTGTCATAATTCATTGTGCCGGGAGCAATTTTATCCAGTGCTTCAAGAGTTTCAATGATATTGTCAAGCTGGCGTTTAGGTAAACAAAGGCTCAAATCTCCCGGAACAGCGTTTAAAGTCGGAACAACAGTTGACTGGGATAGACGCTTGGTATCGGTTCTTCTGCCATTCATTAAATCGCCTAGGCGCTGAACTAAAACACTGCCGCCGCTGATTAGATTGGAAAGGGTGGCAACGTGCCTTGCATATTCAATAGGCTCTTTGAAAGGCTCGGTAAAGCGAATGGTTGACAGCAGCGCAAAGTTTGAATTTTCCGTCTTTTTTGCCGGATCCTTATAGGCGTGACCATTTACCGTCAAAACACCTTGGGTGTTTTCCATAACAACACTGCCACGCTCATTAAAGCAAAACATTCTGGTGGTGTCACCATATTTTTTGGAGCGGTACCAAATTTTCGGCTCGTATATTTTTTCCGAGTAGTGCTGCCAAACGGAGGCGGGAAGCTCTACACGAACACCAACGTCCACTTGATTGTTATACAGCTCAATTGCATTTTCCTTGCACCATTTTGAAAAAAATCTTGAACCGGAGCGACCAACAGCAAAGATTATGTTGTCGGCAGTTATTGAAAATTCACCGTCTTTATTTCTGTAATAGACGACATTTTCAGCTTTATCCACGTCATAAACATCGGTATCGCAGATTATTTCCACTTTTTCTCTTAAAAATGCTGCCATTTTTCTCATTGTTTCAAAGTTTGCATCGGTTCCAAGATGCTTTAATTGTGCTTGTGACATATGCAAATCATGCTGTAGACATTCTTTTTTCAGTTCATCATTGGGCATAAATCTTTCAGCCGGAGCGCCAAAGCTCATAAGAACCTTGTCGGCTTGCTCAATGTAGTCGATTACGGTTTTTTTAGGCAGAAAATCCGGCAGCCATCCGCCATATTCTGTGGATATTACATATTTGCCGTCACTGAAAGCACCGGCGCCGGCAAGCCCCTCCATAATTCCGCAGGAGGCGCATTTAATGCAGGTGTCCACCTTGCCTGTTACAATGGGGCAAACACGTTTTTCTATGTCATGACCCTTTTCAAAAAGGATTACCTTAGTTTCACTGCTGTGGGTGCAAATTTGGTAGGCGCTCATCAAGCCGCCAATGCCGCCGCCAATTATAGCTATGTTATATTTGTCCATATTTAATTCTCCTTTTTTTTAACTGCTAGTTATTTTTTGACTTATATTTATGGATTGCAATTTCGTACACATTCAAGACCTTGTCAATAAACTCGTTGGGGCCATATCGACGAGAAAAGTTATACACAGTCTCTCGTGAGGCAAGCCTTTCCGGTATTGTCATGCCATGAAATTGCTGTACAAGCTGTACAAATTCTCCGCCGTCATGGTATAGATATCCATTTTCACCCTTGACAATCTGGTCTTTGTTGAACAGGTCAAAACGCTGTAACACCATTAAACCGCTTGCCATAGCCTCCAGCATAGATATGGAATTAATCTCGGTAAGCGAGGCGGTAGCGTAGATGTCGCTGGCATAATAGTAGCAGGCGATATCGTTGTGGTCAACCTTTCCGGTAAAGATAATTTGGTTTTGAATGTCAAGCTTTTTCGCAAGCTCCTTTAAGGAACTTGCCTCAGGGCCGTCCCCGATAATGAACATTTTGTACTCTTTTTTGCCGGCAAAACCATAGGCGAAAAATTGCAGCAGCTCGTTGACACTTTTTTCCTTGCCCAACCGCCCAACAAAGCAAATGGTGGTGTCGTTTTCTTTAATATTATATTTTATCTTTAGGTCATTGACTTTTTTACTGTCGATATTTTCCTTTAAAAACAAGGTTAAATCCGTTATGTTGGGGATTATATTTATGTGGCGTGTAACACCACAGCGCTTTAAAAACTCCACAACCTTCAAGGAAGGCCCGATTATTTCCGTCGCCTTCTTTGCAACATTTTTAAAGTACATATGCAGAGCAGGTCGGGCAAATTTATCTAAATTTTTCGGAATAACATAAAAAGTGTAGTCCTCATACATGGTGTGAAGGGTGTACACAATTGGCTTTTTCAGCATTTTAGCCACCCACATACCAAATATACCCATGCTGAATTCCGTGTGAATATGAATGATATCGGGGTTAAAATCTTTTATATATTCAAGACGTCTTAAGCTTATTGGGGTGGTAACGCCATAGCCATAAATTTTCTTTACGCTTTTTGCAGGGCAGTATAGCACATCATTTTTCAGATAGTGAAACCGTGCATTAGGGTCGGTTGTGACGATTAAAACCTGATGCCCTTTAGCCTCAAGCTCATCCTTTAAAGTTTTAATATGGGTGACAACGCCACTGATAAATGGAAAATAAGTTTCTGTAAAAATAGCAACACGCATATAAAATCCTCCTATATAGCTAAAATAGTATACCATAAATTTTGAGCCCTTGCAATGAAAAGGGGGGAATATACCACAAAATTACTGCCAATTCACGGTAGAGTATTGTTTTACAAGTATATTATTGTCACCTTGATAAAAACATTCTATACTTTCATCGCTTCTTGAAAACAAGGTGCGGTCAACCTTGGCGGTGCCATCAAAGGAAAGCTTGTGGCTTTCAAGAAGAATAAAATCAGCAGAACTGTTTGGAGTGATGCTTTCCGGCAAATTTTCGTGGGCATACTCTGTGCGTGACAGCAAAGCGCTATTTTCATCAAACTCTAACAGCAGGATTTTTTCGGGGGGCAACATAGATTCAATGGTTATATTTATAATGGTGGTTTTCTTTTTACTTTGACCATTTTCCGTTGTGGTAACGGTGTCCTCAAACTTTTGAGACATAGCACTGCCCTCCGCTTGGTCACCTACCGAGGACATTCCCTGCCCTGCCATAACATAAATTTTGCCATCGGCACTTTGATAAACAGGGTTAAAATAGTAAGAGCTGCCGCCCGATTTTGGGGCAAAATAAAGGGTGCCATCCAGTGTGGTTTTGTCCTCATCGTCACCACTGTAGCTGCCAAAATGACCGTCTGACATTCCTTCGTTTTGTACACTTGAAACGGTGCCGTCAGTGTTATCTAAAGCCGGAGTTTCTGTCACGAAAAACGGTATTCCCTCAAGGTCCTCAAAAACATATTCGGTGTGGCTGCTTTTTTTGCCGGTTTCATCATCGGTATGCTCCGTCACAACCGGCGTTGCATACAGCCGCCCATTATATTGGTCGGAATTTCCGCTAAGAGCTATCTCGCCGCCGGAAAAACTGCCTAGGTTGTCATTCAAATAACCCTCCATATCAAATAGGTCAAGATGTTCAGTGGTGATAAAAACGCCCACTAAAAGGTCATGTGTTTTGCCCTGTGCAGCATCCTTTTTAGCAAGCTGGCAGGCGGTTAAGGGCAGTAATAGTATAATAGAAAAAACTATCGCCAATATATTTTTAATTTTCATCATCAACCTCCAAAATTCCGTCAAATGTTAAAATATCCCCAACATCACAGCCAAGGTGGTAGCAAATCTTATTTATGGTGCCAAAACGCACACCCTTGGCTTTTCCGCTGCGCAGAATGGAAAGGTTTGCCTCTGTGATGCCAACCTTTGTGCAAAGCTCTTTAGCTGTCATATTTTTCAGTTTCAGTTGCTCGTCAAGGTGAACAGATATACCCATCTTTTTCTCCTTATATTATGCTGTCATTGTCATCTTTAATTTCCTTGCTTTCGGTGACAAGGCGAGTAAAGACAAGGCAGACCAGTAGAAAAATTACAGAGAACAGCGGCACCTGCACCGAACTGTTTACATTAAAAAGCACCTTTGCAAAAAGCAGTTGAAGGATATTAAAAGCGATGGGGCAGGACACTGCAAGGCTCAAAGATATGACACATACCCTTGATAGCTTTTGTGCACAGATGACGGTGACGTTGGAATAGCGGTCGCAGGCCATATTTTTAAGCAGTGACATTGAATAAAAAACAATAACTATATTTAGAATATATGGCAGATAGTCTATGGCAAAGCGCAGAAAAATAAACAGATAATTAATATTAAAAAGCCGAGCATTTCCTGAGTTAGTCACGGCTACCGAAGCGATAGCGCTAACTAACTCACTGGATCCTACCCCGAAAATTTTCAGGACAAAAAGCATATTCAGTAAAAAGAGCAAAATGTAAAGCCGGCGCAGCAAATTTGCTTGACCTTTTATAAAAAAGACACGCAACATATGCAAAATTAAATATCCCACAAGCACCGAGTAAAGGGTACCGCCAAGCACTGCCTTTGCCATATCAAGCCCCTGTGCAAATCCGCCGCCGATAGCAATGTCACCAGGGTTTATCATTTGATATAGAACAAAAAATAAAGATAGGCAGGACAGGGCAATAAGGGTGTCCTCGGGATAAAATTTAAAGGGCTTTCGCACAAGTAAAAACGCTAATGGCAACAGGCTGACGATTATATAAAGCAATATTGCCGCAGCATTACCCATGGAGCCGGAGAGGGAAAGTGAGCGCAGCCCATCGCCTATCTGCTCAAAGGGAAAGGCTAAGATATGGGTAAAATTCTCCATGAAAATCTGGGGAATTGTACCAAGCCAAAGGCAAACTAATGCCTCCAAAAGCAAAATTAAATATAGTAATTTGTTTTTCATCCTCACACCATCCAATTATTGTTATTCGATAATTACAGCACTAGAATATCACAATAATTATTGTTTGTCAATAATTATACCCAATATTAAGTTGGACTTTGCTTGATGAATTACAACAAAAAAATGTGCCCAAGGCCCACACAGAAATAAAAGGATAAGAAATATATGTGTAAAAAGCACATATATCAATTATGGTATTTAATTTATTGTTAAAATGTGATATACTATTAAGAATAGTAGTTATTAATATTTCAATTAACAATATAAAATATAAAGGAGAACATCCATGAGCTTTTTTGTCACATTGGAAAAATTTGTTTCACAGCTACATCTTGAGGCAATATATGTGCCGGGCGAGATGAACGAAATCAAAATCACAAGCACGGAAGTTAATCGCCCCGGTCTGCTGCTTTCCGGCTTTAAAGAGCACTTTGACCCTACAAGAATACAGATTATAGGCAGGATGGAAAACAGTTATCTTGAGTCACTGCCCCATGACGTTAAGATGCAAAGGGTGTCGGACTTGTTTTCCAACAACATACCCGCAACCATTGTGACTAGGAATATGCTTATCTCCAGTGAGATTGTAGAGCTTGCCAAACGCCACGGGGTAACGCTTTTGAGAACCAGCGAGATGACATCAACCTTTATGGCGGCGGCAATCTCATTTTTAAATGTGGAGCTGGCACAAAGGGTCACACGGCACGGAGTTTTGGTGGAGGTTTACGGCGAGGGTGTGCTGATAATCGGCGACAGCGGAGTTGGGAAAAGTGAGACGGCTATCGAGCTTGTCAAAAGAGGACATAGGCTTATTGCTGACGATGCTGTGGAAATTCGCAGAGTGTCTAACAGAACATTGGTAGGGCAGTCACCGGAAAATATAAGGCATTTTATCGAGCTGCGTGGGGTGGGAATAATCAATATTGCAAGAGCTTACGGCTCGGGCGCAGTGAAACAGACCCAAGGGATAGATATGGTTATCGAGCTGGAACAATGGAAGCCGGAAAAAAGCTACAGCACTACAGGACTAACGGATGAATATATGGATATTTTGGGGATAAGCGTGATAAAATCTGTAATTCCTGTGCGTCCGGGCAGAAATTTATCAATAATCATTGAGACGGCGGCGTTGACAAATCGCCAAAAAAAGATGGGCTACAATGCGGCAAAGGAACTGCTTGAGCGCTTAGGAATTGAAGAATAATTAAAGAGGTTTATATATGCGGATAACAGCGGATTTACATTCACACACACTTTTTTCGGGGCACGCATTCAATACGGCTACCGAGATGATAAACAGAGCACGGGAAATGGGGCTTAAAGCCTTGGCGATAACAGACCATGGCCCTGATATGCCCGACTCGGGGCACGTATGGCACTTCTTTAACAAGGGGCAGATACCCAAAATAATTGACGGGATGGCAGTTCTCTATGGGGCAGAGGTAAATGTTCTTGACAAGGAGGGCAATCTTGACATACCGGTAAAATTATTGAGTGAGCTTGACTGGGTGATAGCCTCTATCCATAAGGAGCTTATCCCCAATATGTCCTTTGAGGACTCCACAGAGCTATGGCTAAATGTGGCGAAAAACCCCAATGTTGACATGATAGGCCATTGTGAGCAGGCGGAGCATTTTTTTGACTATGATAAGGTTATACAAAAATTTGCTGAAAATAACAAGGTTGTGGAGCTTAATGCAAATTCAGCGTTTGTGCGGCCGTTGGGACAAAAAAATATGGTTACGCTCGCCAAAACCTGCCAAAAATACAAGTGCAAGGTTGCGGTCAATTCCGATGCGCACTCCATTTACAAGGTGGGGAATGTACAAAACATACTGGATATGCTGGAAGAAATTGAATTTCCTAACGAGCTTATAATCAATCTTGAAATGAAAGATTTAATAGCAGAGCTGGCACTTCACCATAAAAAGGTCGCTGAAGTTTTAGGAGAATTGGTGTGATGGAGCAGTTATATATTGGCGTGGATTTAGGCGGCACAAACATAGCGGCGGGCATTGTAAATAAAAGCGGTGAGTTGCTTTGTAAAAAATCTGTGCGCACAAATCTGCCAAAACCAAGGGAACAAATTGAGCAAGATATTTTAAAGCTGTGCACAGCGCTGTGCGAGAAGGGCGGGTACGATTTAAAAAAGGATATTCTGTCCGTCGGAATTGGCACTCCCGGGAGCGTGGACGGCAAAACAGGCAAGGTGGGCTTTAACGCAAATTTCGGCTATAAGGATTGGCGGCTAAAGGAAAACCTTGAAGGCTTGTTCAAGCTGCCGATATTTGTGGAGAATGATGCCAACGCCGCCATAATTGCAGAGGCTGCGGTGGGGAGTGCCAGAGGGTGTTCCCATGCGGTTATTTTGACACTGGGAACAGGTATCGGCGCCGGAGTTTTAATAGAAGGCAAGGTTTTTGCCGGCAGCAATTATGCCGGTACAGAGCTGGGGCACATGGTGATTGATT
>JAVWUR010000058.1:0-13573 GCA_036667055.1 Oscillospiraceae bacterium | reverse complement strand
GGTATGATACACTACAAGTTTAAATATCCTACCAATAAAAAATTCGCTATCGCACTGACGGTGTATTTCACCATATGTGTTTTGGAGATGTGGCAGCTATATCTGCCCGTGCCGCTGATGGCAGCAAGCTTTTTTGTGGGGGGAATACTGGGGGTAACCTCCTATAATATTAGAATTTCCGCAACCCAAAGCTATGTGCCCGATGAGGTGCGAGGAAGATTTAACGGGGTTTTCCAGATGATAAACACCCTAGGCGGGATGTTTGGACAGCTTATCGCCGGAGTTTTTGGGGAGATTATGCCCGAGCGTACCGTAATCTCCGGTATGATGGTGATAAATATAATAGCGGTATATTGCATAATGTACAAGGGCAGAGAGCACGTTAAAAAGCTGTATAACCGTGAGGTGTAGCAGGGGCTTTAAGTATATTGAGCATATCCACCGAAATCAGGAGTAATAGAAAATAGCTTATAGGTTAGGATATAGCTTATAGCTTATAGCTTATGTCAAAGGAGATACCATTGATTTTCTTTTACACTGTGAGCTTGTCACGGAAAGTTATGTAAATTTTTAGTAGAATTAAACTCATATAAAAAGAGAAAAGGAGAAGGTTCAAATGGCTATAAAAGTAATTATTTCAAAATGTCCGCAAAATCATCCCTGTCCGGCTGTAAAGGTTTGCCCAGTGGGCGCACTGGTTCAAGAGGGGCACATGGCACCCACAGTAACAACCGATAAGTGCATTAGTTGTGGGAAATGTTCAGATTTTTGTCCTAAAAGGGCACTTGTATTAGAGGACTAGTAAAAAGCATACCAAAGGCGAAAAGCTTTTGCAGGAAAGCCTGTTAATAGTAAGTTTGCATTTTGAATTTCTAGTTAAGTTTCCAAAACAAAATACCATTGTAACTGCCGCAAAGCCGTTTCAATGGTATTTTTTCTGTTTATGACCGTCGCAGACAAGAAAAAGTCAGCGAGCTATTGGTTGCCCTCATCTCTTAATAAGAGAGTATAGATAGTTTGGTAGAGCACCTGTGCATCTATGGGCTTGCCTAGATGGGCGTCCATACCTGCCAATTTAGATTTTAAAACATCCTCGTCAAAAGCGTTGGCAGACATTGCGATTATAGGGATTGATTTTGCCCAGTGGCCAGGCAGGGCACGTATTAGCCTTGAAGCTTCAAGACCATCCATCACCGGCATTCTCACATCCATGAGTATTGCATCATAGTAATGAGAAGGGGAAACTTTAAACATATCCAATCCAAGCTTGCCGTTTTCCGCAACGTCCACATGGGCATTTTTAAATTCCAGCAATTTTTTAGCCACCATTATATTAAGCTTGTGATCCTCAACCAGCAAAAATTTTCTGCCGCTAAAATCATAATTAACAATGGCTTGGGTTTGGGGCGCTGTTGAGAGGGAAGTTTTGGGAGTTTCGGAAATTTCAAGGGGAATTTCTACCTTGAAAACAGTTCCCTCGCCCAAAGTACTCTCCACAAAAATATCTCCGCCCATAAGCTGCGCTAGGTTTTTTGAAATTGCAAGCCCCAGACCGCTGCCCCCATATCCGGAAATTGTGCTGTTATACTCTTGGGAAAAAGGCTTAAAGAGCATGGGTAAAAAGGCTTGCCCTATGCCTATGCCGGTATCGCTGATTTTAAAACGCATTGTAGCCATGTTCCCATTGAGGGCGATTTGCGAAATATCAAGGTGAACGCTCCCACCTTTGGGGGTAAACTTTACAGCGTTGGTGAGAATGTTAATTAAAATTTGCTGTAACCGGACACCGTCACCAATGTAAAAAGAATTGCAATCCTTCAACACGTTAACCCTGTAGGTTACGCCCTTTTGTGCGGCTTGGGAGGAAATAATAGTGTCAATTGCCGCCAAAAAGTCACGGCAATATATCACACCTGACTTGAGAGCCACTTTTCCGCTTTCAAGCTTGGACATATCCAAAATATCATTGATTAAAAGCAGCAGGTAGCGAGAGGAATACTGGGATTTTTCAATGCAGTCGACAACAAGCTCCTTGTCATCCAAATGTTGAAGTGCAATCTGCCCCATTCCCATAATGGCATTCATTGGGGTTCTGATTTCATGGCTGATTCGGGACAGAAATTCTGATTTTGCGGCGTTTGCACGTTCTGCCATCTCCACGGCGGCAACCAGCTCTTGGTTCTTTTTCTCCTGTTCCTCCACCGCTGCGGTGATGTCAACTCTCGTCATAAGAAAGCTTTTCAGTTCACGGTTTATGTAACTAAAGCGAAGCTGCTTGCGGCAGGTTGTGCCCTCGGAGCAGGGAACACTGTAAAAAACACGATAGCTGCCATTTTCGTCCAGTTTTTGTAAAATATTTTTCAGGGACACCTCACCGACAACTCGGGGTACATCCTCAGGACAGATGTAGCGGCGAATATATTCCTGAGTTTCTAGTTCAAAATCTTCACTCTCGTAGGAGTAGCTGTTGTCAAGCTCCTTCTCACTGAAGCGAACCGCCGAATTGCGCATCCCATCCACCACCACCAAAAAGTCATAATCTATCTTGACGATAGCATTCATTACATCCTGCATGGTGCGTTCATTAGTCACGTTAGTGGAGTATAAAAAGGCGACAATTTCGTTACTATCGGGGTTTTTCATCATGTGAGCGGTGCTAACCGTCCAGTATCTGCGCCCTTCAATTTTTCTTGTAAGCTCTAGAGAGAGTGTGGTTTTACCACTGTCAAAATGTCTGCGCAGTGAGGAACAATTGAAAAGCTCCACACATTTTTTCTGCATTTCACCGGGAGGAATTTGGGTGTACAGCCGGTCAAAATATTCTTGGGCAGTTTTCGACTCGCTCATGTGCCAAAGCACCTCGGGAAAGATGCTCTTGTAGTCTAAAATAGTATTTTGGGTCAAGTTAATATTTATAGATGCCATGGTAGCTTTTTGCATTGCCTGCCGATAGGATAGCTCGTCATGGTACCGTTTTTCAGCCGCTTTTTCTTGGGTGATGTCTCGCCCTACACAGTATATTTTATAGGGGTTACCATTGTCATCAAAAATATTGGTGTAGGTGACCCGTTCACACCAAAAATCATCGGTAGGGTTTTCTCTAATCCAAAGCTCGGAGGTAATCTCCTTTGCTCCTGCCTTTAATCGAGCTATCATGTCAAAGAATACAGGGACGCTATCTTCACGCATATGCCCCTGCTCCACAACGGTTTCAAGATAGCGGGGTATCACAGTATTTCCCTTTGCAACTCGTGGGGAGGTGGAAAATATTGTCATGGAATCGGAGGAATATTCATATTCCCAAATGTTGATATTGGAAGCTCGCACAGCGGAGGCATATCGAAATTCGCTTTCCTTTAATGCTCGCTCGGCAACTACCTGCTCGTGAACATCGGAAAAAACAGTGTATAGTACCGGCTCGCTGTTGTCCACGGTAATGATTTGCCCCGAAACTTTCATCCAACGATAGCTGCCATCCTTTTGCATAACTCGGTGGTTGTATGAAAACTTTTTCTTTTCCTGCTGCGCCTTTTTGACCGTGTCTATTAAGCCTTGTCGGTCGTCCGGATGGAACACATCCAAGGTGGAGTTGCGAGTCGCTATGGCATATTCCTCCTTGGTCATTGCGCACAGCTCATACACACGGTCGCTGACAAAGATGGGGGTAAACTCGGAATTTAACTTATACATCCCCACCCCACCGGGCAGGGAATTAATTAGCGTCTCGTACTTTTTAGCATCGGCACGGATGATTTCTTCCATCTCTTTTTGTGGGGTAATGTCGGTGTAGAAGGCATAGACAATTTCGTTTCCGTCATCGTCCAATGCGTGCTGGGAATATTGATTAACCCACAGGATGGTGCCGTCCACTCTCTCGGCACGCAGTGTTACTTCAAACGGCTCAGGGACACCGCTCCTTTCGGCGCTAAGGTCTACAAGGTGAGGGATATCCTCGTAGTACACAAAGTCCCATGCGGATTTGTGCACTAGCTGAAAGGGTACCTTTATGTCAGAAATTCCCAGCATCTCGCTAAATTTTTCATTTGCAAAGATGATGGTGTAGTCGGGATATGGGGTGGCGATAACCATTCCAATAGGAAGGGAGAGTTTTGCAAAATCCTCTTTTATGTCAGTAATTTTTTTCATTATCCTGTCCCTTTTTTTGTAAAAAATTTTGCACTGTTCGGTACAAAAGTAATGGCTCAATAGGCTTTGCCAGATGAGCGTTCATACCGGCGGCTTTTGTCTTTTCAATGTCCTCTTCAAAAGCGTTGGCGGTCATGGCAATAATCGGAATTGTTTTTGCGTCCGATTTGCGCATCTGACGTATAGATTTTGCGGCGGTTACCCCGTCCATTACCGGCATTCGTATATCCATCAAAATGGCATCATAATAACCGTCGGGTTTTTGGGCGAAGGTTTCAATTGCCAAAAGTCCATTTTCAGCTACCTCTACCTCTAAATTCTTGGCGTTTAAAAGCTTTTTGGCAATCTCGATGTTGAGAAGATGATCCTCCACAAGGAGCACTCGTTTGCCGGAAAAATCAAAATCATCTTGGGTGCTAGACGAGGCGAGCTGTTCATTTTCATTGTAAATTTTTTCAAAAGCACTGAAAAGTGAGGACTTGAACAGGGGCTTGGAGATCAGCATATTAACCCCTGCAAGCTTGGCTTCCATCTCAATGGACGCCCAATCATAGGCGGTCATAATTATGATAGTCACCTTGGCTCCCACTATCTTCCGTATCTGTCTCGCCGTTTCGATGCCATCCATGTCCGGCATCTTCCAGTCCACCAGAATAATATCATAAAATTCTTTTGCTGCCCATTTCTTGCCAACGGCGGCAACTGCCTGTGCGCCGGAAACTACATATTCTGCCTTTAGGCGCATATCTAAAAGCACCTGCTGCGTGTGCTGACAGATAACAATGTCATCATCCACAATAAGAGCCTTCAAATGCTCAAGCGGAAGGGTGGAGCTCGCAGCTATAGGCGCTTTTTTGCTCTCACAAATGCCCAATTTTACCTCTACTGTAAACTCGCTGCCAACCCCTTCAATGCTGTTTACATTTATGGTGCCACCCATTAAATCTACAAGGTTTTTGCTGATGGCAAGCCCCAAACCTGTGCCGCCATAGGGGGTGTCATTGGAGGCACGCTCCTGCTCGAAGGGAGAGAAAATATCGGGTAAAAAATCCTCATTTATGCCAATTCCCGTATCGTTAACGGTAAATTTCATCACCGCAGTTTCGGAGGATATTTTTTCTTGATGCACTACAAATTGCACCTTGCCGCCGGGAGGTGTAAATTTTATGGCGTTGGAAATTATGTTGATTAACACCTGTTGCAGCTTCATGGCATCGCCCATGTAGTAGTCCTCGGTAAAGCTTAAAAGAATAGCATCATACTCAACCCCACGTTGGGTGGCATGGGCGTTACAGATACTGTTTATTCCATTTATAAACTCCTCAAAAGGAATTTTCTCATTGCGGATTAGCACCTTGCCGCTCTCAATTCTCGACATATCCAAAATATCGTTTATAAGCGACAGCAAAAACCGTGCGGAAATCCCCACCTTAGATAGATATTCCGACACCTGAACAGGGTCATTTATACAGCTTGCCGCCAAGGTGGACATACCGATGATGGTGTTCATGGGGGTTCTTATTTCATGGCTCATACGAGATAAAAATTCTGATTTCGCATTGTTTGCCTGCTGTGCGGCGATGAGAGCATTTCGCAACGCCTCGTTTTTTCGCTGTTCCTCGTTATATACATCCGTGACATCCGTCCTAGCCAAGATAATCTTCTTTCGTGGGCGGTCAAGGTATGAAAACTGAAGCTTTTTGCGGCTGATGTACCCACCCGGCTCCTTCACACGGCAAAAGATGGTGTAGGTGTCCTGCGCTGCCAGTTGAACCAGCAGATTGTCAAAGGACATATCATGGAGATATCTTTCAATATCCTCCTCCATTAAATAGCTGTGAGCATACTGCTCAACCTCATATTCATAGCTTGAAGTACAAAAATTAGGCATTGGGGTGATTGTGTCGGCTTGGGAAAATATGCCGTAAACGCCGGTGACAACATCAAGTAAAGCCAGATAGTCATAGTTCATCTTGACAACGGAATTTACAAGTAACTGGGAGGTTTTCTTTTGGTCGATGTCTGTGGCGTAGATGTAGGCTTCAACGTCACCGCTGTTGGGATTTAAAAACATATCCAATTCAACCTTAACCCACAGGATTTTATTATCCCCAAAGTTTAGATAGCTCTCTTGGACAAAGCTTGTGTGCCCCTCATGGTAAGCATTTAGCAGACTGATACGGTTAAACATTTTTTTATATTCCACCAAGTCTACAGCATCTATGTGGGCGCAGTACTCGTGGGCAAAAAAATCGTCCGCAGTGCCATTGCCCTGAAAGTTTAAAATCAAGGGGTTTTCGCTTATTCCATCCTCGCAAATATTTCTCGTAAGGTTTAATTTAAAGGAACCCAGCACATCTTGGCTGTGTATTTTACGCCATTTAATCTCCTCGGAATATCGCTCCTCTAGGCGCATACGCTCCGTTATGTCGATGGCGGTGCCTATTGCTTTTATAGGCGCACCATCATTATCCAGCATAGCGGTGTAGGCAATTTCATACCACCACCAGGTGCTGTGATCATCATTCCACCATCTGCCCACGCTTTTTGAGGCTTTTTCTCCGGCAAAAATTTTGCGGAACATCTCCATAAATTCCGGAACATCATCGGGGTGCAGCGAGCTTTCGGGCTGTGCGAAAACCTCCGGCACATTAGGAATTATATGTACCCCATCAAAGGCTTTAATGTGGGTTGCATTGTCTAAATCATAGATGGTTTTGCTCTTGACATCAAACATCCAAAGGGTTACGCCGCACTGCTTGGCAGCTAGGGCATAGTCCTTGATAAGGCTGCGGTAATTGCTGATATTTTCAGCGATGCCAAGTGCGCTTATCGCCCTGCCGCTACCATCAAAAATGGTGCGATATTGGACTTTTTTCCAGATGGGAATACCCTCTTCCAGCACCTCAATATCACAGGTTACACATTCTTCCCCATCCTTGATATCCTCGTGCATTTGCAGCCAGCTTTGCACGCTGCTTTTATGGATAAGACCACGGTCAACAAGGCTCTGGGGGAAGTTCTCCCACCGCTTTGAAGCACCAAGCTCCGCCATGGCAACCAGCCCCGAGGTGCCCGAGTTGTCCTGTGGATTGTATGTCCAGTACTCAATGTTGCAATGCTTTAAGACGGCACTCATAATATCCGATGAAGCAGGGTCAGGGGGTAGAATAGCTGTGTTGTTAAAGTTGTCTTTCATCATTGCTCGCCGCCTCCATTCCAATAGGTGTCCATGTTTTCCACCTTGGTAACGTCTACCGCAACCTCAAGATGGACTATAGTTCCGTTTCGATTTATATTTTTTCCTCTCATTAAAAAGGTTTGGGAGGAATTTGGTATCTTGAATAAACGGGTGTAAACGCTCTCCTGTGAAATTTTCACAAGTGGACAAAAATCACAGGGTGAGGTCTTGTGCATTAAAACCTCATAGCATTTTCTGCCCTTACATTCCTCAAGGGTTACACCGGCAAATTTGCACAGGCTGTCATTGGCATAAATCAAATCGTAGGAGTCTCTGTCGCAGGCGTAGATGCTGTCATTAAGGGAGTTTAAAACGCTCTCGGCATCGGTTATCCACTTTGTGACGGAGGTTGCAGCGTTTTCCTCACCAAAGATGGACACGATATTTCTGCCACGGCATTTGGCATTATACAGTGCCTTGTCGGAATTCCGGTACAGCATATCGAAGGAATTGTCGCTTTCGCCGGAGACGGATATTCCCACAGAGCAGGATATTTCCGATGGGTAACCGTCGATTTTTATAGAGAGCATACTCTCACAAAGCTGACGAGCTTTCATTTCCACTAGCTTTACATCGGGAATGTTTTTTACAAATACGGCAAATTCATCTCCGCCCATGCGAGCGATAATATCTTCTTTTCTAAAATGCAGCCGCAGCCTTTCTGCCACAGCGCAGATAACCTTATCCCCATAATCATGACCATAGGTGTCGTTTATTTTTTTGAAATTATCAATGTCCAGCATCACCATAACGCAGGTGCCGGTGGCGCTTGCCAAGGCTTGGGTTATCATTTCCTGTGCGCTGACACGATTTATAAGACCGGTCATAAGGTCTGTTTTAACTTGGGCAGACATGGTGTTGTACGCCCGCACCATCTCCTTGAAACGTTGGTTTGCCTCCAAGACATTATCCACACGGCGAATGACAACGGCAGGGATAAAGGGCTTGACAATATAATCATTAGCTCCCATGGCAAAGGTGCTTGCCTGCTGCTCGGCGCTATTGTCAACGGTTATCATAATCACGGGTATACTGCTTAGCTCGGGGGATTTTTTCTTGTAGCGCAAAAATTCCTTGCCATCCATTACCGGCATACTTATATCCAGTAAAATAAGGTCTACTTGGTTCAGATTATTCTTTAAAACTTCAATTGCCGCTGCGCCGTTGTCCGCCTCTAAAAAGATAAACTTATCCTGCAATATCTTCTTCAAAATGGTGCGGTTGATGCTGGCATCGTCCACAATTAACACGGTGCGGGTATCATGGTTGCGGTCAAGCCAAGAGGCTTTATATTTTTGCAGCTCCGAGTCAAGCGCCTTGCGCATGGTGATGTCGGTAAGCTCACCTATGATAATGTGCTTGTTGCCAACCATAGAAGCGTACCGCAGCTTGGTGTAAATCCACATAGACCCACCCGAGGAGCGGTGGCGCAGATATTCACACTCCACAATTTCACGGCTTTTTGCACAGAGCTGAAAGGCATTTAACAGCGCTGCACGGTAACCATCGTCAACCATAGTGAGGAAAGATGGTGCATTGGCAAGCATATCATCGTGCCCCAGCAGAGCATAGTAAGCCTCATTAACACGAATAAGCTCGATATGGTTGTCGGAAAATTCATATATTACGGCGGCTTGCAGGGCGTTGTTAAAGAGCAATTTCATCTCGCTATTAAAGGAAAACAGGTCGTCATAGCGATAGAGCTCCGATTTTTTCTCCATGATAAATTTTCCGTCACAGGAAAAACGCATACATAGCTTTTCATATTCCGCCACAGGCATAGGCCGTGCGAAATAATAGCCTTGGGCATAGTCGCACCCTACACTGCGCAAAAAATCCACCTGCTCTATCTTTTCCGAGCCTTCGGCGATAACGGGTATGTTAAGCCACTTTGCCATGCGGATTACCGAGGCGATAATGTTTTCACCTCTGCCCGGAATTTCGGTCTTGGACAGAAAGAGCATATCAATCTTTAATACGTCAACCATAATGTCCTTTAAAAGGGCTAGGGAGGAGTACCCACTGCCAAAATCGTCCATCATAAGGACGAAACCTTGACCTTGCAAGCGAGCCATAACTTTTTTCATGGCGACAGGGTTATCGGTGTAGGCGCTTTCCGTCAGCTCTAAATTCAACAGCGCCGGTTCAATATCATATTTTTTAACCAGCTCCAGCAGCGTTTCGGCAAGGTTGGGGTTGTACACATTTACCCTTGAAATGTTGACGGAAATAGGGTAGGGGGTTATGCCCCGAGCTTTCCAAGCGCTTAGACAGCGGCAAGCTTCCTCCCACACATAGTGGTCAAGCTTGGTGATAAACCCATTGCGCTCAAACACAGGTATAAAGGTGCCGGGGGAGAGCAGACCCTTTTTTGGGTGGTTCCACCGCACAAGCGCCTCAGCGCCGCAGGGCAGATTGGTATGTATGTTAAATTGCGGCTGTAGATATATTTCAAACTGCCCGTTTTCAAGGGCAAAGTTCATCTCGTTGGTGATTTCCTGCTCCTCTGCAAGTGTGACGCTCATGCTCTCGTTGTAGTAGGCGTAAAAGTCCACATAGTTGCCCTTACAGGTCTTGGCGGCAAGGGTGGCACGATTGTACATCTCCTCCACCGAGATGGAGGGGTCATCTATGACATAAAGCCCGATAGAGGGCACAATATCGTAGTTTGGGTTAAACTTAGCCAAGGTCTTTTTCGCATTGACCACTATATTCTCTGTCTGCGCCTTGTCATAGGGAATACAAAGCCCCACAATGTCCGATTCAATTCTGCCAAAGGTTGCCTTAGGGAATTTTCGGGCATCCTCAGCCAGACGGCTGGCGATATAAATTAATAGCTTATCCCCCTCGGCAGCGCCGAAAAAAGAGTTTATAAGCTGAAACCTGTCCACATCAAAACGCAAAAAAACAAAACGCTCCCCACGGCTCTTGTCCAACATCTGTCGAGTCGCCTGGAAGAATTTTGTCTTGTTGTAAATCCCCATTAATTTGTCATAGTCCGCAAGATATTTTAGCTGTTTCAGTGCGGCAAGTCCACTGCGGTCAATGGCGTTTTTAAGCCTAAAAAGAATAACCTGTGCATTGTAAGGCTTGGAAACATAATCCCAAGCCCCAAGGGCTAAAGCTTTTAGCTCGTTGCCGTTGCTGTTGTCGGCAGTTATTACAATAATGGGCAGATTGCTGTATCGGCGGTTGCTATTTATAATTTTAAGCAGGTCATGACCGTCCATGACAGGCATGACAAGATCCAGCAATATGGCGGAGATGTCATTTACTCTATCAAGGAGAATTTTCAGCGCTGCTCTGCCGTTTTTTGCCTCCAGCACGTCATATTCAGGAGACAGTATATCGAAAAGAGCCTTTCGGCTAACGGCACTGTCATCAACCACTAAAATTGTTTTCAAAGGGGACATAAGGATAACCACCTCCTATGTTTATTTGGAACAAAGTAGAGCAAGCCATGGGTAAAAGCCCGATTAAATTTCTGATTTCACACGTCATTACACTGACCTCCGTATAGCGGGGAGAAGTTGATGTCACCCAAGTTTGCAGGCGGTGATTGGGCGCAAGCATAACATATATTATAAGTATTATCATTATAGCATATTATATCAAAATTTAAAAGAAAATAATTAATTTTGTATAAATATGTATAAAAATACCCCTCTGACCTGTGAAATTCCTTAGAATTGGGTGCATTTGGCGACACAGCAAAAAAATGGGCAACCCTCGTTTTCATTAGGATTGCCCATTGATATTACTTATTTTTGCGGTATCTTCAGCTCGGTGCCAATGGGCACGCTGCGAGGGTTGTTAATGCCATTCAGCTGTGTAATTTCTTCAACTGTGCAGTTGTACTTTTTGGATAAATCCCAAAGGGTATCACCATATGCAAGCTTGTGCGTCACATATTTTTTGTTGTCGGGCACAGTCTCGATTTTGATGCAAATGCCCTGCTTGTCAAAATCTAGCTTTACATTGCCAAAGGTTTTTGTGCCCTTGACCAGCTTGCCGTCACTGTACAAAACCAGCTCGCCGCTGTCGGTCATATCAAACCCTTGTGAGGGGGAATTGCCGCTGAGTAAAAGCCCCACATAGCGGCGGAAAACTGCTGCCGCCTGCGCTCTCGTTACAGGGCTGTCAGGGTCAAAAAATGTGGTGTCCTTGCCCATGATAATGCCTGCCATCTGCATGGCTTTAACCGCTTGGTCCGAGGTGTCGGTAAACTTCATCTCCTCACGGATGTCGGATATTTCATGACCTGTGGCTTTTATAAATTGCAGCATAAGCTCCGCCATTTCCTGCCTTTTCAGCGTTTGCTTTTTGTCGCCCTTTATAATATTGCTTACATCCTTGCCGGCAATCACGCTGAGAGCTTTTACAAAATCTTCCTTGGTTATCTCGCCATCGGGAGAAAACAAGGTTTTGGCGGTTCCGGTCATCAGCCCTCGTGTCAACACAAAATTGATGTCACCCTGCGCCCAATGCTCTGTGATATCTGTAAACTTTGACACGTTTGCGTTGTAGCCTATGGAATAGATGCCGCTGTGGTCTGCTCTGCCATAAATCATATTGTCAGCTATGCTGTAAAAAGAGTTGGCAATGCTTACAGCCTTGCCGTTTTCGTCAAGGTAAACCGCAAAAAGTCGGCTGGCATCCTCGCCCTGTTTAAGGGTGTATGGAATACCGAAAAAAATGCTCTCGCCGCCAAAATTCTCGATTTTCTTTCCGTTCTCATCAGTTATGGAAAAATCACACATGGGACGGTCATCAATCACCTTACCTGCTTGGGTATTTCGCCAAGCACTCATGCCGGTAGTGCCGGCTCCCAAATCATGCTTTAGTGGCTCACCGGTAGATGCGCCTATAGCTACATCCGCAATGGGTGAGCCGGTAAGTTGACCTATACTCATAGGAGTCATAGTTAGGGTGAACGCCTTTCCCGAGATTCCGTTAAGGGTAGAAAAAAGGTTTTGATTAATCTGTGCTATCGAGTACTGAGAGGCAACGGTAAGGGAGGCGACATTTGCAACGGACATCGCTTGCTGCACATCCGCTGTCACGGTTGTGGCAGTTGCAAGAGCTAGGGCGTATTCGCTATTATTCTGCCCAAAGCCATAGGGAGATAGCCTCCTAATGGCGAGCTGATAACCACCTGCAACTGAGGCGGGATGGAGGGCGGCAAGGATGTTGGTATCTTCATTTTCGCTATACTGGGAATAGTGCGCCCAAGCGTTGACACTGTAGGCAGCTATAGCCTGCATCAGCGATGCTATATTGTAGTCGGCCCCGTTCAGATACTGGGCACTTCCTGCAACGGAGAATAGTGGACTGAGCTTTGACTGTAATGATAAACCATACTTTCCACCGATACTGGACAAGAATAAAGTTGTATCAGAAAAGAGAGCATGATAATAGTGAGCAGCGGCTTGCGCCACATCATGGCCGGTAACAGCAAATTTTAATGTGTCATTAGACAACAGGGGAGGGTTAGTTAATTGTACGCCACCATGATTATTGAGCGTGCCACCGGCGAGTATTGCTGGATGGGGGGCTGCCACTGCAGAGATATTATTGATTACAGCAGTATTTACGTTAAGCTCGTCGTCTGTGCCGGCTGCCGCTTCTGCACCTTTTGCACCGCCTGCGCCGCCTGTACCGCCTGCACCGCCGAGGTTGCCATTGTGAGCTGCACCCGCCAAACCGTTCGCTCCGCCAACGTCGCCGCCGCTTTTGCCGCCCTTGCCGCCTTTGCCGCCCATGCCGCCTGCGGCAACCGCCACTGATTTAAGGGCTGTTACCAGATCGGGGGATAAAACGCCATTGCCGCCACAGCCGCCAGTGCCGCCGGAGCTGCCGTCGCTAGCGGAGGTGATTACGCCGGTTGGGGGAGGATTGCCGCCTTTGCCGCCCATGCCGCCATAGCCGCCGTCACCGCCTGTGGCTGTTATCTTACCCTTCGCTTGAGTGGTTAAAGAGGAACCAACATTTAGCCCGATGCCGCCGTCACCGCCGTCACCGCCTACACTGGGCGGATAAACTGAGAATGGGCTATTGTACCCTATTCCGCCCTTGCCGCCCTTGCCGCCACTTGTTGTAATGTCGCCTAGGACGAGGGTTGAGGAGGGACTGACAATGCCATCGCCGCCCTTGCCACCCTTGCCGCCATTGACATTCTTAGCGGAG
>JAVWUR010000057.1:0-14084 GCA_036667055.1 Oscillospiraceae bacterium | reverse complement strand
TTTTGCGATGTCGTACAGATATTCAAAAACCTTTAGATTTTCCGATTGTTCTATAGATTTTTCCTGTAAAAACCTTAAAAACTCCCCCTCGTCATACCTGCCCACCACATGAAAATGCACTATATCTCCATTGCCATTGTTATGTAACGCCAGTGCCTGCATAGCCTTGTTTATTGCCGCCGCCCCAAGAGAGCCGCCAAAGGACAGCACCACGGTTTTGCCCACAACCCCCAGCTCTTTTTTTGAAAGAAGAGCATCGGCGGATTTTATCTCCTGCCGCACGGGGTTTCCGCACACTATACATTTTTCGGGATATGCCATATATTTTGCGGCTTCCTTTGTTGCCACAAACACCTTGTCCACCTCTTTTGACAGCAGCTTGTTAGTCACTCCGGGGAAAGCATTCTGTTCATGTATTGCAGTTTTTATCTTTTTATTTGCCGCACACAGCACAATCGGCCCCGACACATATCCGCCGGTACCGATTACTAAATCCGGCTGAAAGTCTCGGAGAATTTTATTCGCTTTGCCATTTGCCGTCAAAAGATTTTTCACCGTTAGAATATTTCTTTTGATGTTTTCTGCTGACAGACTGCGCTGAAAGCCCGTCACCTCCATATGGCAAAACTCATAGCCGGCACACTTTACCAGCTTGTACTCCATTCCTTCTTTTCTGCCCACAAACATAATTTGTGCTTGTGGGTTTTCTTGCTTTATCTTTTCGGCGATGGCAAGCCCGGGGTTTATATGTCCTGCTGTGCCTCCTGCCGCTATAATCACTCTCATATTATTCGTCCCCCTTGCCGGTGTTTGAATATCTTGACACGGAAAGTACTATTCCAATCTCTGCCAAAAGCATCATCAATGATGTACCGCCCTCGGAAAAAAACGGAAGGCTTATCCCTGTGTTTGGTATTGTGTTAGTTGCAACTGCAATATTCAAAAAAGCCTGTAAGGTTATCTGCCCAATAATTCCAACCACCAGCATCGCCCCAAATTTGTCCTTCGCCTTTGTGGCAATATATATGCCTCGCACAAGCAACGCAAAAAACAAGCTTATAACTATCATGCCGCCTATAAAGCCCAGCTCCTCACAGATTACCGAAAAGATAAAATCGTTTTGCGGCTCGGGAAGGTGAAGGTGCTTCTGCCGTGAATTTCCAAGCCCTAGCCCAAACAGTCCCCCCGAACCTATTGCCAAAAGGCTTTGATAGCTCTGGTATCCCTTGCCCTGCAAATCAAGCTCCGGATGTCTCCAAGCTATAATTCTCTCGGACGCATAGGGAACAAGGTCGGGAAACAAAATTACCGCACCCACTATAGCGACCACTAACAACGTGCCCCCCAGCGCAAACCACTTTACATCCGTACCGCCAACAAACATCATTATTGCTCCGATGGCGCAGATTATAACAGTTCCCGACAGATGGGGCTCCAGCAGCATAAGTCCGGACACGCTAGCAAGCACCAGCCCAAACGGCACCACGCCATAGGTCAAGGTTTTCATCTTGTCAGCATTTTTTTGAATGAGGCTTGCAAACATTAAAATTACCGCAAACTTGGCTATTTCCGACGGCTGAAAGGACAGCACCCCGGGGATGATTATCCACCGTGTAACCCCTTTTATCGGCTTCATAAACAAAACTATAACTAGCAAAAAATACACGCACAGCATAAGCGTTAAGCTGTAATGCTGCAACACTCGATAGTCAACCTTTGCCATGAAAAACATTGCCCCAAGCCCCACCAACGCAAAAAGTAATTGATTTTTAATATAATGCAGGCTGTCTCCCATGCGATAGATACCCACAACGTAGCTTGCAGAATATAGCATAACCAACCCAAACACAACCAGTGTTAAGGTTATGATAAGTATTGGCATATCAATACTTGTGCCACTTTCCGCCAGTCTGAAAAAGTTTTTGATATTAAATTTTTCTTTTTTCTTTTCTTGTTTTGCCAAATTAATACCTCACTTATTTGACCGCCTACTAAAAGCCGCACCTAACATTCAGCTCCCATACCCATGCTCTTTAGTTCATATACATATATATAAAGGACAGCACTGCAAAAACTGCCGCCACCGATGAAAACACCCAAACAATCTTAACCTCGCTCCAGCCGCACATCTCAAAATGATGATGGATGGGGCTCATTCTAAAAATTCTCTTGCCATGGGTAATTTTAAAATATGTCACCTGTATCACAACGGACAACGCTTCACAGGTGTACACTACCCCTATTAAAACCAGTATTTCCGGACGGTTTATCGCCCACGCCATAGCCACCACAGCGCCGCCTAAAAACATACTGCCCGTGTCACCCATAAACACCCTAGCTGGGAAAAAGTTCCACACCAAAAATCCCCCTAACGCCCCTGCCAAGGACACCGCAAACATTGCGTTGGTATAGTACCCATACGCCGCCGAAATAACCATAAACCCAAGTGCCACAATAAAGGTGACGCTTGAGCACAGCCCGTCAATTCCATCGGTTAAATTCACGGCATTAACCATAAATATTATGCCGATAAAAACCAAAGGATAGTATAAATTGTCTATCTGAAACTGCCCTAAAATAGGTATGTTTATTAGCGTAGACACGTGTCCTATCATGGTCTGACCTATTAAAAACAATGTGGTTACCACTATCTGTCCTGCAATTTTCTGCTTTTCATTCAAGCCTAAATTGCGTTTTTTTACCACCTTGATATAATCGTCCACAAAGCCGATAAGCCCAAAGCCCAAGGCTGTCAAAACGCTGATAAGCAAGCTGAGATTTTGAGATTTATACAGCGGCCCCATAAGCTCCTGTGCATCCTTAATAATTAGGGAATATCCGCATATAACCCCCACAAGCGTACCTATGACAAACATTATCCCCCCCATTGTGGGAGTACCCTGCTTTGTCTTGTGCCAAGAGGGGCCAATCTCATTTATAGTTTGACCGTATTTTAATTTTTTTAAGCCGGGAATAATTGCATATCCGCTAACTGCCGTAATTGCAAAGGCGGTGAAAGCTGCAATTAAAAATGACACTCTAATCATAAAAACTCCTATAATTCATAAGTCTTTTCTATTATTTCTTCAAAAGCCATTCCTCTGCTGGCTTTAAAGATGACTACATCCTTAGCTTTAACCGTTTGTTTTAAAAGCCGTGCCAGTGCTTCCTTTGAGTCAAAATAGATAGCACCCTCACCAAATCCCTCGCAGATGTATCTTGCCTGTTTTCCAAAGCACAATAGGATATCAACGCCCTTATCCTTTGCATATTTTCCTATCCCATAGTGCAGGGTGTCGCTCTCATTGCCAAGCTCCAGCATATCCCCAAAAACCCCTATAGCTCTAGTCTTTTTCACGCTCACAAGGGTGTTTATTGCCGCCCGCATGGATTCGGGGTTTGCGTTGTAGCAGTCCTCAATGTAGACTATACCACCCTTTTCCACGATTTTTTGTCGCATCCCCGAGGGCACAAATCCGCTTAGATTTTCTGCTGTCCTATGAGGGTCATAGCCCATGCGTGTGACAATCGTATATGCCGCCAGCGCATTTTTTACATTGTGCAGCCCGACAGCAGGAATGGTACAGGGTATCACCCCATTCATTATGTCACATATTTTAAATTCAGTGGAAAGTGCTTTTTGAACTATGTCCTTTGCCACAACGTCAGCGCTTTTATTTTCCGTTGCAAAATAAACCACTCTCAGGGGCACTTTAACCTTTGCCAAAAGCTTATCGTCACCATTTAGCACAAGTATTCCATCCTTAGGCATACCATCACAAATTTCCAGCTTGGCTTTTAAAATATTTGCTTGGGTTTTCATTCTTTCAAGATGAGAGTTACCTATGCAGGTGATTATAGCATATTTAGGCTTTGCCGCCATAGAGAGCTTATGTACATCCCCAAAATCCGCCATTCCCATCTCGAGAATTGCATATTTATCTTCCTTTGTAAAGGTAAATATTGTTTGGGGCATACCAATTTCGTTGTTGTGGTTTCCTGTGCTTTTCACTGTTTTAGCAAAGGGGCTTAAAGCGGCGTAAATAAAATCCTTAGTGCTGGTTTTGCCAACGCTCCCCGTGACCCCCACCACTTCAAGGTCAAAAAGCTGTCGAAAATTTGCCCCAAGCTGAATACTGGCGTCCAAAATGTTAGGCACTGTTCTTTGCATTTCCTTGGGGATATCCTCAATCTCGTTTTCCGTAAGCACAAAGCAAGCGCCCTTTTCCACCGCCGCTTTTGCGTAATTTTCTCCATTCACTCTCTCCCCTTTTACGGCGAGAAATATGCTGTTTTCCTTTGCCAGACGAGAGTCCACCACAACGGACGACACCAAGCAATCCTCTTTAATGCCTTCCGAGCTGCCTAGCAATTGGGACAAATAAACTGTTTCCACTTTTATTTTTCATTCCTTTTTTTCATATATTGTTCTACAATTTCGTGCTCGTCAAGGTACAGTGTAATCTTATCAATAACCTGATAGTCCTCATGCCCTTTTCCGCACAATATTAAGATATCTTCACATTGTAACATATTTAATGCGATTTTTATAGCTTTTCTTCTGTCAACTTCCGCCAAATGCGGTATATTTTCTTCAATTAAGTATTGCCGTGCATCGTCTATAATGCTCTGTGGGTTCTCCCCACGAGGGTTATCGCTTGTCAAAATTACGAAATCAGCGTATTTACCCACCGCCTCACTCATGAATTTACGCTTTTTAGCGTCTCGCTCACCTGCACAACCAAACAGCACGATGAACCGCTTTTTCGCAAAGGGTTTTAAGCCTTTCAGCACATTTTCCAGCCCATCGGGGGTGTGGGCATAGTCGCAGATAACAGTAAACGGCTCCTTCACCAGCACCTCACAGCGCCCCTTTACTCCGTGAATGTTTTTTAAACTGCCGCACACCTGCGCATCATCAAAGCCCAGCGCTATGCAGGCGAGCGCCGACCCCATTGCATTTTGCACCGAATACTCTCCCGGCATGGAAAATTCCACTCTATTTATATTCCCTTGGCTTACCATTATAAACCTAGAGCCTGTGCCATCTAGCTGAATGTTCTTTGCGGTGCAGACGGCGGTATCGTCCTTTAATGAATAGCTGATTATCTCTTTTCCCGATGCCTTAAAATCCTCCGCTAATCTTCTGCCGTAATCATTGTCAATGTTAACCACCATTTTTTTTGACATTGTAAACATCTTGCTCTTTGCCGCAAAATAATTGTCCATGGTTTTGTGATAGTCAAGATGGTCTTGGGTAAGGTTTGTAAATATGCCCACCTCAAACTCTATACCGTACAGCCTATCCTGGTCAAGTGCCATGCTGGACACCTCCATGACAACATATTCACACCCTGTTTTCTCCATCTGGCTTAACAGCACATTCAATTCATAGGGGTGGGGGGTAGTGAATTTTGCGGGGATATCTTGACCGTCTATTATATTTTGTATAGTGCCGATAAGCCCCACTTTTTTCCCCTGCTGCTCCAATATTTCCTTTATCAAATATGTGCTGGTGGTTTTTCCATTGGTGCCGGTAACTCCTATAAGCTTTAGCTTTTTTGAAGGATTATCGAACAGATTGGCGCAGATAATGCAATATGCTTGCCTTGAATTTTTAACTATTATCTGGCGTTCAATCCCCATATCTCTTTCGCACACAACAAGCACAGCACCTAGTTCCAATGCCTGCTGTGCAAAAGTATGTCCGTCAAAGCTTGCGCCTTTGCTGCAAACAAATACACAACCTGCCCCAACCTTGCGGGAATCATCGGTGACAAAGCTCACCTCATCATCCTTTATTGTTCCTGTATATTTTACATTTTTCAAAACAGCTTGTGTGTTCATATCTTCTCCTTGTTTGTGTGATAGCGTACGCTATTCAAATGTACCGACAGCTCCAAAAGTCACCGTCAAGGTGGTTCCAAGCGGAACCTTATCTCCGGCATTTACACTTTGCTTTGTCACTGCCGCTGTGTTATTGGCAGTTGAGGCGCCCTCCTCTTTTATATTTAAGCCCAGCGCTGAAAGTGTGCTGTTCACCTCTTTAGGGGTTTTCCCCATCAAATCCGGCACAACCGCCATCACGCTGTCCGTGTCCGCATCGGTGTATGCTATGATAACACTTCCCTTAGGCACCGTCATTCCATAGGTGGGGAATTGGGACACTACCTGTGTTCCGCTTCCCACCGATTTTACTGTAAATCCCATTCTTTGCAGCTTAACCTGTGCGTCGGTAGCCGACATACCCGTTATGCTTGGCACTGGTGTATTCACCTTGCTGCTCTCCTGCTCTGTATATACCGGCTCCACTCCAAGGTAGGGCAGTATTTCTCCCATAAGAACACCCACTACAGGCCCTGCCAAATTTCCGCCGTAGTAGGAATAGCTCCGTGGCGTATCTAGGAATATCAGCACCGCTATCTCTGGGTCATCACAGGGTGCAACCCCCACGTAGGAGGCTATGTAGTCATCATCCTCCGGTGTGTCCAGCTTTTGGCTGGTACCGCTCTTTGCCCCCACTCGATACCCTGACACGTAAGACCATTTACCGTTTCCGGTGGTTCCGTTTTCCTGTAGCATATCACATATTTCACGGCTTACTTCCTCGCTTATAACCTGCCTTTTGGGCTGTGGTGTCAAATCCTTTACCACATTTCCATCGGTGTTTACAAGTGTGGACACAACGTGGGGAACAACCAATTTACCGCCGTTTACCGCTGTGGACACCGCCGTTATCATCTGCACCGGCGTCACTTTAAATGTCTGTCCAAAGGAGCTACTGGCTAGCTCTGTCATACCCATGGTTTTCGGGTCATGCACTTGGCTTTGCTGTTCACCGGGCAAATCTATGCCGGTTTTTTCCGCCAAACCAAACCCCTCAAAATATTCGCAGAACGTCTCTATTCCCATTCTCTGCCCCATGTCAATAAAGGATGGGTTGCAGGAATTTATCAGCGCCTGTGTAAAGGTAAGTGTGCCGTGCCCCGAGTTGTTGCTGCACTTAATTCTCCAGCCGCCCACCTCCACATAGCCTTTGCAGTGGAAGGTGCTGTTTAAATTCGCCGCACCGGAATCCAAGGTGGCACTTGCCGTTACAATTTTGAAAACCGACCCCGGCTCATACAGGTCAGAAACCGCTTTATTTCTCCACTGCGCCTGCCTTGCATTGCTCATGGCAGTGTTTTTTTCAGTCTCATCCTCTACGGCAGCAATCTGTGCCATAACCTCTTCATTTTGAATTGTATAGGGGTCGTTTGGGTCAAAGTCCGGCTTGGTTGCCATGGCAAGTATTGCGCCGGTTTTTACATTCATAACTATGCCCACCGCTCTCTCCTGCACATTGTGCTCCTTGGCGGCATAGGCTAAATGCTTTTCAAGATAGTGCTGTACCGTCTCGTCAATGGTGCTCACAAGGCTGTACCCCTCTCGGGCGGCGTTTAACTCTTCATAGTCATAGCCCATATCAAGCCCCAAGCCGTTTTTAGCGGATATCACCCGCCCCTGCTGACCGGATAGCTCCTCATTATAATAGCTTTCCAGCCCCGCCAAGCCTTGGTTGTCGGTTCCGCAAAAGCCCAGTACCGTGGCGGCAAAATTTCCATAAGGGTAGTACCGTTTAAAGTCCTCCACCAAATTTACACCCTTAATCTTTTCCTCAGTACAAAATTTGCGCACCTCATCTGCTTGGGGTTTATCTATCTTATATTTTATAACCTCATAGTAGCTGCCGGTTTTTTGCAGCTTTTGCAAAATCTTTTCTTCACTCACCTCAAGAATTTCGCTTAGCCTTTGGGCTATTCTCGGATGTTGCTCCTCCTCGCTGTCTGCCGGTGACACCGTCACAGTCCACACCGTGGCGCTCTGTGCCAGTACCTTCATATTCGCATCGTAAATTGTGCCCCGTTTAGCCGAAATTTTCGTGTCTCTAAGCTGTATAGAGGACGCCTCTGCCTTGTATTTTTCATAGTTCAAAATCTGTATGTCAACCATATTGTACACCACAAAGGAGCACGCCACAAAGAAAACGGCAACCACAACCATGGCTTTTATCCGCATATCATTGGTCACCCTATTTTGTGGTTTTTTAGGTTTTTCTCTCATACAATATCACTTTCTACACAAAAATTTAAGTCTCATTATAGAACAAGAAGGGTTTACGTCGGTAAACCCTTGCTATCAATTTATTTTACAAGGCTCAACGCTACGGTAATAAATATGATAGGATTGGCTTCATCGCATCCTCTAATTTATCCTTTAATTCCGGATTTGTGACCTCGATTTTATTTTCGTCCTCTATCTCTATGTACTCTACCTGCGCTGAATCCATCTTGACCATTCCCAGTGCCCCCACCGCCTTTTCTTCCACATTGTTAAGGCTCATTCGGCTTTCCAGTGAAAAGTTCAGATAGGCATTCTCGCTTTCCAGCTCCACAATTTCACCCTGTTTTTTTGCAATATTGCTGGTGCAACTGGTTATACTGGCGTTGGTGGACAGCACAGCAATAACTAAACTCAAGCTGACGGCAATGGACAGAATGTTGCACATTCGCTTAAAACTTCTATTCAAGCCTGTTTTCACCTTTATAAGCTTTGCTGGCTGCCTTTGTTCTTCTTTTTCTTCGCTTTTCGTCTGCTGCTCTTCATATATTGATAAATCATATGCAACATTTGTGCCGTTCATTGACTTTGTCTCCTTAATTTTATTTTTTTCGACTATTTTACCGTCAATTTAAAGCTTTTCCATAATTCTCAGCTTTGCACTGCGGGAACGCCGATTTTCTTCCTGTTCTGTTTCGTCTGCCTCGGTGGGCTTTCTTGTTATCATTTTGCCCCTTGCTTTCCCATTGCACACGCAGATAGGCAGCTCCTTTGGGCAGGTACAGCTTATGGTAAGCTGCTTAAAATACTGTTTTACTATTCTGTCCTCCAAGGAGTGAAATGTGATTATGCACATTCTTCCACCAGGGCGGAGCATACTAAAAAGCTCCTCCAATGCGTCCTGCAACGCACCCAGCTCGTCATTTACCGCTATTCTTAGTGCTTGAAATGTTTTCCGTGATGGGTTTTTGTCCTTGCGGCGTATAGCGGCAGGCACAGCGGAATTTACAATGTCCGAAAGCTGCTTTGTGGTGGTGATGGGTGATATTTCTCTTGCCGCCACTATCTTTTTGGCAATGCCATAGGCAAACTTTTCCTCGCCGTAATTTCGCAGTATATCCGTTATCTCCTGCACGGAAAGGTTGTTTACTAAATCAGCCGCCGTCTGCCCCTCCTTGGACATTCTCATGTCCAAAAGTGCATCGCCATTGTAGCTAAAGCCACGCTCTACATTGTCCAGTTGGTAGCTTGACACCCCTAAATCCAATAAAACCCCGTCCACCTTTTCCACGCCCTCTTGTGCAAGGGCATTTTTGGCGTCTCGGAAATTGGTTTTTATAACCTTGGCGTTCAGCCCCATCAGCCTTTGTGTGGCGACCTCCACCGCATCGGGGTCTTGGTCAAGCCCATATAGCATACCTGTTGTAAGGTGCTTTGCTATCTCCTTAGAGTGCCCTGCACCGCCACAGGTTCCATCTATATATATGCCCTCCGGCTTGATGGCAAGCCCTTCTATACACTGCTCCAGCATTATGGGAGTATGACTGAATTCGCTCATAATTTAGAACTCCAATTCTTCCATTGCCTGTTCAATGTCGGCAAAATCCATATTTTTTTCTTTTTCCTCATAGCTTGCCTTATCCCATATTTCAACATGATTTCCGGCGCCTATGATGATAACGTCCTTGGTTATCCCTGCATGATTTTTTAAATACTGGGGCAGCAATATTCTGCCTTGTTTGTCCGGTGTGACATCGGTGGCGTTGGCATATAGCATCCTTTGAATTTCTCGGGTTTTCACCATTGATTTTTCCTTTAAAATTTCGGATATTCTATTCCACTCTTTTTCTGCATAGCCGATTATACAGCCGTCCAGCCATTTTGTGATGTAAAAGGTTTCTCCCATTTCACTGCGGAGCTTAGGAGGAAAATTTGTTCGGCTTTTCCCGTCTAGCGCATATTCATATCTTCCAAAAAGCATAAACGCCAAACCTCCCCTTCCGTGACAATTCCCCCACTTTTACCCACACTTACCCACTTTTGTTTAAATTATACTACATATATTTTTTAAATGCAACATTTACAGAAAATTTCATTTTTTTATTTATCGCAAAATTCTACAGGCTTTGCGGCGTTTTTTATATCCGCCCCTAGGCAAAATTTGCACAACAAAATTGGAGCACCTCCCAAAATGAGAAATGCTCCAACTTTTTATTCAATATCAATTTTATTCTTCAAACTTTAAGATGTCCTGCCATATCTCCTTGTGGTTTAGCTTGCGTGTATATTTTGATTTTATCTCCCGTGCCTTTTCGGCGTTGTCAAACAGCAAGTCCACCACTGTACACGCCATAATTTTTGCAGGCTCAATGTACGCCATATCCTTGTCGCATACCGCAAAATCCTTTGAATGGAAATTGCCGCTAAAGCCCCCCATACCGCCGTGAATACAGGGTATAATGCTGGCAACATCCCCTGCGTCGGTGGAGGATCCGTCCACATCTTGTGTAAAGATAATCTTGCTCTTTGGCAGCACATAATTTGCGTTGCTGCTAAACACCCTCGCCAAATTTTCATCGGGCAGTAAGGGCAGATACCCCGGCAAATCTGTTATTTCGGCTGTAACACCCACTGCGTAAGCCGCCCCCTTTATGGCTCTGTTCACCTTAAAGTTAGCGTCCTTTATCGCCTCGATGCTGCTGCCACGGACGTACATTTCCATCCTCACATCATTAGGGACAATGTTTACCAGTGTGCCCCCCTTGGTTATTACTGGGTGAACACGAATACAGTCGGAATCTTTAAAAGTCTCACGCATACTGTTTATCGCCATCAAAGCAAGGGACGCTCCGTTAAGTGCGTTGGCACCGTCCCATGGGGCAAAGCCTGCGTGTGCCTCCTTGCCTATAAATTTTACGCTCTTTGGGATAAAGCCCACGCTGCGTGAATAGGCGATAACCTCGCCGTTGCTGCAATCTCCCGAGCCGTGGACAATCATCGCCATATCTATATCGTCAAAAACTCCCTCGGTAATAAGCTGCTGCTTGCCGCCTAAAAAGTTTAGCTTGCCCTGCTTTATCAAGTCGGTGCGGAAATCAAGCTCCACACATTCCTCCGCTGGCACCGCCAAAAATGTCACGTTGCCCCCAAGGTATTCTGCCGCACCGGACAGCTTTAGCCCTGTGGCAACCCCAAGCATGGTGGTTATCTGTGCAAAGTGTCCACAGGAGTGTGCCGCCCCTGTCTCCTTGTTGGCATAGGGGTGCAAGGGGCAGACAACTGCGTCCAGCTCCCCCATCACCGCCACGTTAATTTCGCCCTTTACAGGGGGTTTTAGACGTGCCTTTATCCCTGTGAAAGCTAGCCCCTGCTCATATCCAAGACCCAGCTCCTCAAATTTTTCCTTTACCAAATTGCTTGTTTTCGTCTCCTTAAACCCAAGCTCGGGGTTTTCAAAGATTTTTTCCCCCACTGCAAAAAGCTTTTCCTTGTTTTGTTCAATTGCCTCGCAAACCGCTTTTTTAACTTCTTCTCTAGTCATAAATATTCCCTCTTACTGTTTTCTAGCATATGTTTTCGTATATATTACCTATTTTTATTTGCTGTCAGCCCTTAGCTGTGCCGCTATTTTCCGCTTATCATTTTGTCATTATGCTCTTTCATCACCTGCGGCAGGCTTTCACTTTTCAGCAGCGCTGTGGGAAATTCATACACCCCCACCTCATTGGGGCTTGCCCCCTCTGCCTTTGCCGTCAATACAACATCATAATAATCTATTGTAATGCCATTTTCTATGAAATACTCGTTTACATCTACAGTTGTAGCCGCAAGACCTTCCCAAGTTATATCATCGCTTTTCATATGAATTGACACAAAGCTTGGCATAGGCAAATTGTCCATATCAAGGGGCATATCAAGCTGTAGATTTTCATAAGTTTTGCCCTGCTTGCCAAGACCTGCATAGACCATATCCGCCGTATACTTTTGGCTGAGAACCTCTATCACCTCATAGTCAAACTCCGCATTTAGCCGTGACCATGTGTTGTTTTTGTCGGCGACACATTCCTTATAATTGTCGGTAATTTCCCCATCACAATAGGACACAGTAAACTGTGTGTCCTCGCTGATATGGGAGGTAACATATATGTGATACCCCATATCCTTGACGCTGTAGCTGGGCTTAGACAGGGTAAATTCCTTGCCCTCGTAGGCGGTTTCAACATACCCTGTGATATGTTTTTTTGCTATATTTTTAGAGATTGGGTTGCCAAAAAAGATATTTAAAATAGCCCCACCCACCAGCAAAACTATAATCGAAACGTACACAAGTGTAATCTTTAAATTGTTTTTAAAGGTTGCCTTCATCTGTCACTTCCCTCTGTCTTTCACCATTTATATTATTTTATCATTATAATGGCAAATTATCAACATAAAAAATCGAAACCCTTGTAGGGAAGAGTCTTGACCCTTCCGAAAACCACCAATCCGCAATTTGTGCAAAACCACGGAATGGTCAAGACCATTCCCTACATTTTTCAAAAATATAATTTGTGCATATTGCGAATTTATGAAAAAAGCCTATTAAATTAGTCTTATCTATTGCTTTTCGTTACACAAAATGATACTATTGTGATAAAATATTCGGGTAGTACCAACACATCACACAACATAAAGGAGAACAACTTATGAAAAAGCTCATAGTTATGATAGCGGTTTTAGCTGCATCAGCTATTTTGCTAACGGCTTGCAGCACGGTGGAGATTGTCAATCTTGCGGCAAAGAACAAGGACATAACACTAAAAAAGGGCGAAACACAGGTTTTGGAGATAGCTACCTCACTTTCTAAGGAAAACGCAACGGCTGAGGATATTGCAAAAGCCTTAGAAAAGGCAAAAATCACATTTGTTTCAGACAACAATGAAATTGTAGAGATAACAGGCAATTCAATTTCAGCAAAAGCTGCGGGTAGTGCTGTAGTGACTGCAAAAACCGAGGACGGGAAACTCAGTGCAGATTTTAACATCACGGTGATTGTACCAATTGAAAAGATTACCGCCCCAGAAAAGATTGACCTTGAGGTTGGTAAAACTGAGAAGCTTGATATTTCAATTACACCAGCCGATACAACTGAGTCAAAAACAGCATTATTCAAATCTACTGATGAAAAAATTGCAACGGTTGACACTGACGGCGTTGTAACTGCTGTTGCTGCCGGGGAATGTAAGATAATTGCAAATATAGGCAACATTGAAGCCACGACACTGGTCACTGTAACAGCACCGGTTGTGGAAAAACCAGCTAAGCCAGCTAAACAAACCACAAACACTAACCAAGGTGGTGGAAATAAACCATCAGCTCCTGCTGTTCCATCAGCCCCAGCACCGGAACCGGTAGCTCCACCTCCTGCTCCAGCACCAGAACCACCAGCTCCTGCTCCCGCTCCACCAGAGCCAGCACCACCAGCTGGGCCGGTATGTCCAGAATGTGGAGGCCCTCACGAACTTATCGACCACCCCATCAACAGCGGTGTGATTATACCGGGGGACGATGCGTTTGGAGGATTTTAGTAGTAAATAACAATCATAACCAAAAAGAGAGCTTTCGTGGCTCTCTTTTTCTTAAAAATATTAAATTTCTTAAAAACTGACGCAAAACATTTATTGCCCTCGAAAAGGCTTGACATTAGTCTCTAGGGGTGGCTATCCGATTAATTTGTCGAGAGGTCTTTCCCTTGAAAAAAATCACCCGACATTTAAACGTCTGTCGGGTGATTTGTTTTCTTATGCCTATTCTTTTTCTTCCTGCGGCTCTCCTGTGGTTTTCTCTTGCACAGTTTTTTCCGCCTGCTGTGCTGTGCTGCCCTGTGCCTTATTTTCCTCTTTCACTTGGGTGTTGATTTCCTCCGTTTCCATTGCAGCGTCCTTTGTCAGCTCGACAATCTTTCCGTTTAGCTCTGCAATTTCCGCCTCTCTTCTGGCACTGGA
>JAVWUR010000056.1:0-14086 GCA_036667055.1 Oscillospiraceae bacterium | reverse complement strand
GGCTTAGCTTTTGGGACAAGAGCCGCATATCCGGACAGTCCTCATAGGCACGCTCCATAAGGCTTGGCAGCAGTGCAAAGGCGGTAGCTTTTTCTCGGTCATTTGGCACTATTAAGCTAATACTAATTCTATTTCTTTTAAACTTATCGTTTGGCAAAACTATAAGCTCAACATTGTCGGCAATCTGTTCTTTTTTCATCGTTTCTCCTAAAGGTTTTATTGTGATACTCTAATTAGTTATTGTACCAAATATTTGTGTTTAATTCTAGTACCAAAATGAAATTTTAAGATTTAAAATAATTCATGAAACAACCATAACAAAATATTTAGTTAAAATTGCTGCACTTTTCCCTTATGAACTATACAAAAAACATTTTTTCGTGTATAATAAGCATTGATATATTATATTCTTGTATAATTCCATATTGGCACAACGTCAATTGGTTTTATAATATATATTTAATAAAGAAAGATGGTATTAAAAATGGGCGACAGAAGTATAAAAAAAGAAGCTAAAAAGCCAAAGAAAACTGATAAAAAGTCTTCAATAGCAACATCATCTTCGGCAGAAAGAACAGTTGTGGTTCAGCCGGAATTGATAAAGAAAGAGAAAAAAATCAAATAGTCTTTTCTCTTAAAACAGTGGTTTTTGCCCAACATAACACCACATATTAATATGACAAGGAGAATGACTTTACACGTATGAATGGTAACATATTGATTGTTGATGATGAAAAAGAGATTGCCGACTTACTTGAAATATATCTTTCCAATGATGGCTACACCGTTCACAAGTTTTACTGCGGTGCCAAGGCACTTGAATGTATCGACAGCTGTGCTTTGGATTTAGCAATACTGGATGTGATGCTTCCCGATATAGACGGGTTTCAGATTTGTCAAAAAATCCGTGAAAAGTATTTTTTCCCTGTTATAATGTTGACAGCAAAAATTGAGGATATGGATAAGATTATGGGGCTTACTATTGGTGCTGATGACTATATAGCAAAGCCCTTTAATCCTTTAGAGGTTATGGCGAGGGTAAAAACTCAACTGCGTCGGTATGTTAAGTACAATAAAGCCGACAAATTATCTGTACAAGCTGCGGATGAATATGATATAAATGGGCTAGTCATAAACACTAGCTCTCATAAATGTTTTCTTTTCGGCAAGGAAGTTTTTCTTACTCCAATTGAATTTTCTATCCTTTGGCACCTGTGTAAAAACAAAGGAAATGTTGTGTCTTCTGAAGAGCTTTTTGAGGCTGTGTGGGGTGAAAAATATCTTGATAATAACAACACCGTTATGGCGCATATCGGTCGTCTGCGAGAAAAATTGCACGAGCCTTCCAAAAGACCAAGATTTATAAAAACTGTGTGGGGAGTTGGGTATAAAATTGAATAAGAAAAGCTTAAAATCAATAAACAGAAGTATTTCGTATGTGATTTTCAGCAAATTCATAGCAACATATTTTGCATATGTTGCCGCTATTATTTTGCTGTTTCTATTTTCATATCAATTTATACATCTGTTTACATGGTATGAAGGCAATTTTTTATATAACATTTTAAGGGCAATTGCTAATAATATATTTCCTATATTTATAATACTATTTGTGGTCGGGTTTATTGTTATCTTGCTGTATTACTGGCAAAAAGTTATTGGTTATCTCCAAGAGATAGTATCTGCCACAGAAAATATATACAATGATGATAATGGACTAATCAAGCTTTCACCGGAGCTTGCTAACATCGAAAATCAAATTAATCAGATTAAATTCACTGCAAATGAAAACAAGAGAATTGCTAAAGAGGCAGAGCAAAGAAAAAATGATTTGGTGGTGTACCTTGCCCACGATTTAAAAACGCCGCTTACCTCTGTCATTGGCTACCTGACGCTGCTCCGTGACGAAAATCAAATTTCCAACGAGCTACGCTATAAATACCTTGCCATCTCCTTAGATAAAGCTGAAAGATTGGAAGATTTAATCAACGAATTTTTTGAAATAACACGCTTTAATCTTTCCGGCATAGCTCTTGAATACAGCCGTGTCAACTTGACACGTATGCTGGAACAGCTTATATTTGAGTTTAAACCCATGCTTTCCGACAAGAATTTAGAGTGTATCTTAACTGCACCACCTGACACAATGATACGATGTGATGTAGATAAAATGCAGCGAGTTTTTGACAATCTACTGCGCAACGCCGTCAATTACAGCTTTAATAACAGCACCATAAATATAATTGTTGGCAGCGGCGAAGCTGGTATTCAGATCGATTTTATAAATCATGGGAATACAATCCCCAGCGAAAAGCTAAACCGCATATTTGAACAATTTTATCGTTTAGACACCTCACGAGCAACCAAAAGTGGTGGTGCTGGGCTGGGGCTTGCTATTTCCAAGGAAATTATTGAGCTTCATGGGGGCAAGATAACCGCTTACAGCGAAAATGAAATTGTTTCCTTTAGCATATCTTTCCCTAAATCCTTAAATGTAGGAAAATCGTAAGAAATTCTCTATGAATTTATAGGTTTTAAATGTAAAAAAGCAAATAAAGAGCATCCGCAAATTTGATATGATTAATATATCAAAACGTGGAGGCTCTTTTGTTTTTCACGAATTTATTAACTTTACATATAGGAGATACTACAGATGGAAAAGAAGAAAATTGCGGTTATTTTTGGCGGATACTCTACAGAATATGACATCTCATTACAGTCGGCTTATGCAGTGCTCTCAAATTTAGACAGCAATAAATACGAGATTATTCCCCTTGGCATAACTCGGGATGGCGACTGGTTTCGTTACTATGGAAGTTATGAAAACATATTGCGTGACACATGGGCAAGTGACGCCTGCTCACTGGTGCCGGTAGTACTTTCGCCTAACCGCAGCATTTGCGGCATATTAGAATTGGGAGAGCAGGGCAACATTTATACTGCTTTAGATGCAGCTTTGCCCGTTTTGCACGGCAAAAATGGCGAGGATGGCACGGTACAAGGAGCTATTGAAATGGCAGGAATTCCGCTTGTGGGATGCAACACTCTGTGCTCTGCTTTGTGCATGGACAAGGATAAAGCCCATATAATTGCCAAAAATTCCGGTATACTTGTGCCAAAATCCACCGTTGTTAAAAATGGAATTACGCTGCAACAGCTACTGGATGCAACAAAAGAGCTGTGCTATCCACTGTTTGTAAAGCCTGTCCGTGCAGGCTCCTCCTTTGGTATAACAAAAATCGGAAAAGAAAGTGAACTATTTGAGGCGGTTTTACTGGCTTTTAACCATGATAAGGAAGCCATTATTGAGGAAAATATTGAAGGCTTTGAGGTTGGCTGCGCAATCTTGGGCAATGAGGATTTAACGGTGGGTAGAGTTGACGAGATACAACTGACGGACGGTTTTTTTGACTACACCGAAAAATACACCCTTAAAAGCTCCAAAATTCATATGCCTGCAAGGATAGATGCCATGGTGGAAAAGGACATCCAAAGCACCGCCTGTACCATTTATAAGGCGCTTGGATGCAGCGGCTTTGCACGGGTAGATATGTTTTTAACCCCCGAAAATCAAATAGTTTTCAATGAGGTTAACACCATCCCCGGCTTTACCTCCCACAGCCGTTACCCCAATATGATGAAAGGCATTGGTCTGTCATTTAGCAATATTTTAGACAGATTGATTGAGCTGTGCAGCAAACAATGTCAACGATAACACTTAACAAAAGCAATATATTTAAAGGCAATCTAATCTTAGTTAATGCTGATTTTCCTCTAAAATGCTCTGCCAACGTTGAGCTTATGCCCGCCAATGTAAATTTCCCTGATATACTTGTGGAAAAAAATGTCTCTAATTTTCTCATTCACGCCCTAGCTTATGTAAATTGTACCCATGAAATTGTGCCTGTAAGCGGTTATAGAACCTTGGCAGAACAGGAAAATATCTACGCTACCTCCCTTGCGGAAAGTGGCGATGCTTTCACACGCAAATATGTTGCCCTGCCTAGCCACAGCGAACATCAGACAGGTCTTGCCATTGATTTAGGGTTAAATAAAGATGAAATTGATTTTATTCGTCCGGATTTTCCCTACAGCGGAATTTGTGATGCTTTTAGAAAAAGCGCACATAGGTATGGCTTTATAGAGCGCTACCAAAAGGGCAAGGAGCACATGACCGGCATCGCCCAAGAGCCATGGCATTTTAGATTTGTGGGATATCCCCACTCGGAAATCATTTCCACAATGGGGCTTTGCCTTGAAGAATATATTGAATATCTAAAAAATTTCACCTATGAGGGTGAGCATCTAAAGTTTTTGGGGGCAAATGGCGAGGTGGAAATTTTTTATCTTCCAATATTGTCAGACTGCGCAGTCACATTGCCTTTGCCTGAAAATTATCTGTGGCAAGTATCGGGCAACAATTGTGATGGGGTAATAATAACCCTGTGGAGGCGTTCAAAATGAACAAATGCAATGGTTATATTGGCATAGACAATTTTAGGCTTATAGCTGCGCTTTTAGTTATTGCAATTCATACCTCTCCCCTTGAAATTTTCAGTGTGACTGCGGACTTTATCTTAACCAGAATAGCCGCACGCACAGCCGTTCCGTTTTTCTTTATGGTGTCAGGATTTTTTTTAATAAACCAATATGGTGGAAATGTTGACAAACTAAAGAAGTTTATCAAAAGTACCCTTGTAATCTACTGTACAGCTATAGTACTTTACATACCAATAAACCTTTATAATGGGTACTTTTTAATGGATAATCTTGTTCCCAATATAATAAAAGACATCGTTTTTGATGGCACATTTTACCACCTGTGGTATCTCCCTGCCACGATAATAGGCGCTGTAATTGCATGGCTTTTGGTTGAAAAATTAGGCATTAACAAGGCTTTTTTTATCGCTTTATTTTTGTACACCATAGGTTTATTTGGTGACAGTTACTTTGGTATCTCACAGCAAATTCCACTTTTAAAAGCTTTCTATGGCAACTTGTTCCAAGCATTTGACTACACCCGAAATGGAATATTTTTTGCCCCTGTATTTTTTATTATGGGCGGAGCTATTGCAAAGGGTAAATTGATAGCCTCTCGCAGTGGAAATCTTATAGGCTTTGCCATATCCTTCATAGCAATGCTGGAGGAGGGATTATTTTTACACGCAATGGACTTACAGCGGCACGACAGTATGTATATTATGCTTATTCCCTGTATGTATTTTTTATTTTCCTACCTCACTTTTTTCAAGGGCAATCGCAATAAAAGCATTAGAAATTTAGTGTTAGCTTTGTATATTATACACCCCATGGTAATAATTATTGTACGAGGGGCGGCAAAAATATTGGGGTTAACCGCCCTGCTAATAGATAATAGTCTTATTCATTACGCTGCTGTGGCAATGCTATCTTTCGCCCTATCCGTTGTAATTGTAAAGGTAATAAATTGTAAAGCTGCCATGAATTTGTCAGCCGAAAAATTTAAACCTCCTTTTAAAACAGACCGCTCATGGCTCGAAATAAATTTGCATAACCTTGAAAGCAATGCCATCACCCTGCAAAAGCTAATGCCATCTGGATGTGAAATGATGGCGGTGGTGAAGGCGGACGGATATGGCCACAGCTCACAGCTTATTGCAGACAAACTAAACAATCTAGGCATAATGGCGTTTGCAGTTGCCACCATTGACGAGGGCATTACTCTGCGAAAAAGCGGAATTGTGGGAGAAATATTAATTTTAGGATACACCAGCCCTCTGCGTGCCAAGGAGCTTTGCCGATATAATCTCACCCAAACGCTAATTGATTATGACTATTCCGTTCTTTTAAATAACCAACATTATAATGTGAAGGTTCATATGAAAATTGATACGGGAATGCACCGACTTGGGTTTCAACCAAAGGACATCACGGAAATAGAGTCTGTTTTTGCTTTTGAACATTTAGATATCTGTGGTATTTTTACCCATCTTTGCGTTGCACAATCCCTAGCGCCAAAAGATGTCGCCTTTACCCGAAAACAAATATCCGATTTTTATGGGGTACTAAACGATATCCGTGCTTTAGGTATAGCTGTGCCCAAGGTTCACATTCAAAGCAGCTATGGGCTATTAAATTATCCAGAATTAAGGTGTGATTATGTGCGAATGGGCATATTATTATATGGAGTCAAAAGCACCTTTGAAGATGAAGTCAATGTATCTCCACCTTTACAGCCGGTACTATCTTTAAAGTCTAATGTGGTGCTAATACGGACCGTGCCCAGCGGAGAGAGCGTTGGCTATGACAGAAAATTTGTTGCCGCCGGTAGTTGTAAAATTGCACTTTTGCCCATAGGGTATGCGGATGGATTACCACGCAACCTATCCTGCGAAAATGGCGGGGTGCTTATACGAGGAAAAAGAGCGGCGATTATCGGAAGAATTTGTATGGATCAAACTCTCGTTGATGTGACAGATATCGAAGGGGTTTGCGTTGGTGATGTGGCAACGCTGATTGGCAGAGATGGCGCTGATGAAATATTAGCCACCGAAGTTGCCGCAGAGGCGCAAACTATAACGAATGAGCTGCTTTCAAGAATGGGCACAAGATTAAAGTTTGTTATAAAATAGCGGTTAGCACATAATTGAAAAATAAATTCAAAACATTCCATTAAAATAAAAGCCCTCCCCGGCTCTCAGCAGCAGATACGCAGCTTAGAGTTAGAGAGGGCTTTTTGTTATATTTTAGTGTGTTTACTTAGGATATAGCACGCTGTGCAAGATGCTTTTCAAATACAATCGTAAAGATTATCACGCTTGTTATACTGCCAATCATATCCGCCATTGGCTCTGCAAAAAATGTGCTCTGTGGTATAAAGAACATTGGTAGTACAACCATAAAAATCACATAAAGTGACTTTCTAAAAAGGGATAGGAACAAAGCTATTTTAGCTTTTCCAAGGGCAGTCATGCTGTCCACTATAACGTACTGAAATGACAGTGGTATTACAGCGAGAGTAAAGGTTCGTATGCCCCATACCGAAAGCTTCAAGGTGGCATCGCTTTGGGTAAATATGCTTACAAAATATTGCGGTAAAAATCTTGAAACAAAGAACATTATGGTGCAGTAGGATATAGTTATTATAAATATATATTTTTGTGCTTTTTTAACCCTATCCACGTTTCTGGCTCCGTAGTTGTAGCTTATAATAGCTTGCGTTCCGCCGGTTATCCCCAGCATTGGCCCCGTTACAAGCATCATGTAGCTTTGGATAATTGTAGCACAGGAAATCAAAAGGTCGCCCATTTCTGCCCCGCCATGCTTTTGCAATACGGTATTCATTATAATTATTATTATGCTATCCGTTGCAAGAATGAGAAAGGGAGAAAGCCCAATGGAGATTATTTTTTTTACTATGTCAAAGGAGAATTTTTGATGTGTAATCTTAATATGAATTTTTTTGCCGAACAGAAAGGATACAACCAGCACAAAGGATAATATTTGTGAGGCTACCGTAGCCCATGCCGCCCCCGCTATCCCCCATTCAAACTTAAATATAAAGATAAAGTCCAATATAATATTGCTGACTGCACCGGATATGACAGACACCATTGCCACCACCGAAAATCCTTGGCAGGTGATAAAGTAATTAAGCCCAATCGCCAGCATAGAAAATATTGTCCCGAGGGTGTAGATGGTAAGATATGTGTTAGCGTACCCAAAGGTCACATCACTTGCGCCAAACCATAACAGAAGATTGCTTTTTATCAGCATAAATAAAATCGTCATAGTTACTGCAAAAAATATTAAAAGATAAAAACTGTTGGACAGTATCTGCTTTGCCTGTGCCTCGTCATTTTCTCCCATCTTGGTAGCCATTAAGATGGAGCCGCCTATGCCAACCAACGTGCCAAAGGAGGTTAACAGTGCAACTATAGGCCCGCACACTCCAACACCTGCCAAGGCTACATCTCCTATGAGGGGAATGTTTCCGATATATATTCTGTCCACTATGCTGTACAGCACATTAACCATCTGCGCTATCATAGATGGAATTGCCAGCTTTATCACTAAAGAAAAGACCTTATCTCTGCCCAAATCATTTGCTCTTTTCATCTTTTCATTCCCTTTATTTACGCCTTAAAATACAGCTTTCACTGTGTTAATTTTTTAGAAAAATCTTGTTATATATTTTTTCGAACACCAATATTGCCAGCAAACAGCCAAATATTATTTTAGAGCTGTAGATAAACTCCGTCATGGCGCAATGCCAATTCATCTGACACACATTTAAAAATAAACGGTATAATGACCCGCCCGGAGTAATGCAATAGATGGTGGGCAGCACGATAAATAGATAATCATGGCTTGTACACTTTAAACTGCGCTTAACCATAAAGCATACCGTTATAGTCGCCACAAACGCACCTATTAGCTCCCAATTAAGCATTTCACAAAAAAAGCGGAATATTGCACCACACAAAAATCCCGCTGTAAAATATGACGGCAACAGCCGAAAACTTACATTTTTAAGAGTAGCCAAGCCGCAGCAAACTATTCCGGAAAAAAATGAAATTTTTAATAGCTCAACCATCTAAACTCCCATCGCTCCTGTGGCAATAAAAACAGCCGTCCCCAATGCTACCGAGCACAAAATTCCGGTAACCATTTTTTGCATACCACCTTTTTTCTTACCTTTGATAAACGTGTACAAGCCATCAACAACCATCATGCCTGTTGCGACGGGCATAACCATTGCCAGCATTAGAGATGCGCACTGTGTTGTAAAATGAAATTTACTGTTTAGTGTCATAATTACAAATGCTGCTAAAAGTGCTCCGAAAAATCTAGCAATATAGGTAGGCGTTTTTAACCGCTCAAGGGTTATTATAACTAGTCCCAAAAACGTACAGGAAAATCCGGCAATTAGCATCTCATTAAAAGTTAATCCCGCCTTGCCTGCCCAAGCAATCCCCATTACAATATATGTAAAAACTATCGTTAAATCTGAATGTATAGTCACATCCTGCGTGAAATTTGTAGTGTCATAAATATGTGGAAAAACATGAGGCTTTGCTAATATGTCAATATTATTGTTGCAAGAATTGTTGTTTTTGTTTTTTACAATTTCCATTTTTTCTCCTATTTTTTAGCCATAATACGTGCCATGCCAAATAACACGTACGCTTATAATGATAACACAATACTGTGCTATTGTAAATGAAAAAATTAAATAACTTTTATTCACTTTAGTCTTGTGTTTTTAAGCACTTTTATGATATTATTAAAAACGGTGATGAAAATGAAAGAAATAATATACAAAAATAAGAAATCTGCCCGCCTTGACACGTTTTTGCAAGATACCTATCCCCTATTTACCATTGGCACAATAAATAAATTCTTGCGGCAAAATAAGATTAAAGTTAACGGTGTAAAACCTGCTGCAAACACCAAGCTATCCATAAACGATAAAATAACTTTATATACTGATGATTGCTACCTTGAAACTCCCACCAAGGATACCGCTTTCAAGTTCAGCGGGAAAAATTTAGAGGTCATTTATGAGGATGACAATATTCTTGTAGTCAATAAGCCTTCCGGTATTCCGGTTGTTGACAGCGACTGGAATACCTTTGATACGCTAGTTAACAGAGTGCTTAATCACTACTATTTGCTTGACAAGCAGCTTAGCTTTACACCTGCTCTATGCCATAGAATTGACACCGGCACACAGGGGCTGGTAATTCTTGCAAAAAGCCAACAAGCGCTGGATTTTATGGTGGAGCTATTTAAGGATAAAGGGCTTGAAAAAAGCTATATTTGCGTTGTAGCAGGGGCTATGAAAGCTCAAAACTCCATAGAGAAAGCTTATCTTATTAAAAGCCCAAGGGAAGGCTATGTGACAATTTCTCAAAGCAAAAAGAACGAAAGCTCAAAGCCCATTGAAACTCATATACATTCTGTGTCAAGATATGGCAATTACAGCCTGCTTGATGTGGGGCTTGTAACGGGTAGGACTCATCAAATCAGAGCACACCTCGCATACTTAAATATGCCGATTTTAGGGGACAGCCGATATGGTGATAACGCTTTAAACCGTAAATTAAAGCTAAAATATCAACTTCTATGCAGCTATAAAATTAAGTTTGGCCCTATAGACGATGAGAATTTTAAATATCTTAGCGGCAAGGTTATAACCTGTAAAGACCCATGGTTTATAGAAAGCTTTTACAATAGAGAGTTTTACAATTTTTAAAACAATTGTATTACCGGTGGTTAAAAATATATTGACCTACAACTTGTCAATCCAAAACCTGACAAGCTGTAGGTCAATATTTTAATAGCAATTATTTACTGTTTATCTCTGTCATTATAAATTTGTTTTATAACATCTGTTTAAATTTCAGTTCTTCCCTGCAAGGCTCTAAATAGTGTCACCTCGTCAGCAAATTCAAGGGAGCCGCCCATTGGCAGCCCATAAGCAAGTCGGGTCACTTTTATTCCCAGCGGCTTGATAAGCCTTGATAGATACATTGCTGTGGCCTCCCCCTCTACTGTGGGGTTAGTCGCCATTATGACCTCTTTTACAGTGCCATCCTTAAGGCGTACCAACAGTTCCTTAACCGTAAGCTGGTCAACACCAATGCCATCCATCGGGGAAATAAGCCCATGTAAAACATGATATGTTCCCTTGTACTCTCTAGTTTTTTCGAAGGTGGACACATCTCGTGGGCTTTCTACAATGCAAATTATGCTTTTATCACGAGTTTCACAGGTGCATACGTTGCAGGAAGCTTTTTCCGTATAATTTTGGCAGACCGGACAGCGATGTATCTGGTTTTGAACTGCCATTATGGCGTCACTAAATTCTTGCGCTTCCGCTTTGCCCATCGCCAAAACTTGGTAAGCCATTCGGGTTGCGCCTTTTCTGCCGACACCCGCAAGTTTTTGAAAATTATCTATAAGCCTTTCAAGTGGCTGTGCATTATATCCCGCCATAACTAGAACATTCCCGGCAAGCTTATGCCACCTGTAACCTTATCCATCTTCTCTTCACTGTTTGCTTTTGCCTTTGAAATGGCATCATTGACAGCCGCAGCAACCAAATCTTCCAACATCTCCATGTCCTCAACATCCACAGCAGATGGATCAATTTTTACGCTGACAACATCATGCTTGCCCGTCACTGTCACCTTAACCACGCTGCCGCCGCTGGTGCCCTCGTATTCTGTCACATCAAGCTCATCCTGCAAAACCTTTATATCGTCCTGCATCTTCTGTGCCTGCTTGATAATTTGGTTCATATTTTGAGCTCCGCCGCCCATTCCTTGTGGTAATCTTGCTTTCATTATAAGTAGCTCCTTTTAATTTAATCTTCTATAGTGACTTCGACACCACTTTTTCGCAGTGCCAAAATATCATCTAGCTCATCCGTCTTTTTTTCTTCAAATTTACTTGAAATATTTTTATACCCGCCTATATTGTAAGTCCTGCCGCATACCTCAGCTATGGCTTTTTTAACTATTGCACCCGCCTCTTTGTTGGTGCGAATATAGCTGTTAAATCCTTCGTTACCGTCGATATATACGATCCCATCGTACAGATACGCCTTGGAGCCCTTCATAAAGGAGCTGAAAGGACGGTCGGTTTCTTCAATCTTCTCAATGACATCTTTCCAGCTTTCAAAAGGAACTATCTCCTCTTTAGTGCTTGGAGTTGAAACTGCCTTGCTTTGATTTTTTACAGGCGATTGCCCTGCAGCTAACTGTACTACAGGCGCTACTACCGTGTTACATAAGGTATATATTGATATATCCATTGCTATTTTGGGGCTTTGACCCTTTGAAATAGCGTCAAGCGCATTGGTTAGCGCTGATAGTACAGCGGAAATAAAGTTATAGTTAGTTGAGGCTGACTGCTTTTTAATCTCCTCAAATTTTTCCTCATCAATATTTAAAAGCTGTGGTGTGCTGCCTGCAAGATTTGCCAACAGCAAATTTCTAAAGTGGGTTATAAGCTCCTCACAAAGTCTTTTTATATCCACGGAATTTTGCTCTAGCTTTAGGATGGTCTGTAATGCCGCCGGCATATCTTTTTGGATTATATTCTCGCCCAGCAATAAAATATCCGCTTGCTTTGAGACTCCTACCGTTGCTGCTACAACATCCTCGTCCACAACGTCGCCATGTGACAGACAGGTGTCAAAGATAGACATGGCATCACGCATGGCACCATCAGCTAGTGAGGCGATGGTTTTTGCGGCTTGAACGGAAAGCTGTACGCCCTCACAATCGGCGGTATACATCAGAGCTTCCCCTATTTCTGCCACAGAAAGTCTATTGAAATCATATCTTTGACAGCGGGAAAGAATTGTTGCGGGCACCTTGTGCAGCTCCGTTGTAGCCAAAATAAAAACAACGTGGGCAGGCGGCTCCTCCAAGGTTTTAAGCAGAGCATTAAACGCTGCCATAGACAGCATATGCACCTCATCAATGATATAAACTTTATATTTTGCCATTATTGGCAGGTAGCTTACCTCATTTAAAATATTGCGGATATCATCTACCCCATTATTGGAAGCGGCATCCATCTCGGTAACATCATATACCGTTTCATTTTCAATGCCTTTGCAGATATCACATTCCAAGCATGGCTCACCATTGGTGCTATTGGTGCAATTTATTGCTTTGGCGAAAATTTTAGCGCAACTGGTCTTGCCCGTTCCCCTTGTTCCGGTAAACAAAAATGCGTGCCCCAGCTTACCGCTTGCCACTTGGTTTTTCAAGCTTTCTACAACTGCTTTTTGCCCAACAACCTCTGAAAAAGTCCTTGGTCTGTATTTCCTGTACAAAGCCATATGCTGTTGCATCACAAAGCCCCCTCGTAATTTTAAAATAGGACAGGCTATTCGCCATTGGCGGTTATATCGCTTGATATGCAAAGAGGACAGCAGTGTCGCATAGCCAATCCACTTAATGCTGCTTGGTTCCCCACCTGACATGGTTCATGGTGAACTATCGCACCCGCCCTCTTTGCATATCAAACAATACATAATAGCACTGTCCTGATAACTTTTATATTTTAACACAACTGCGCCAACTTTTCAATAGGCATTATCAAAAGTTGGCATAAAGTGTTATGATTGTTGGTTTTAGACAGGCTCATTGGCAAAATCTGACGTATTTTTGCTCTCCTTCAGCCGTATTAAAAGATTATAAAGGGGTGCTATGAAGATAAAAAACAAAAATGGCATGTAATCATATCCGCTATGCTGTATTGAAGCAAGGGGCACCACCACAGTAAGCGACCATGGAGGAATAACGCTCAAAAGCACACTGGCAAAGCTAATATCTTGAGTTCTGTGCATATTACTAAATCCGGAATTTTTATAGGAATTTTCCATAAGCTGGCTGGTCATGACGATAGATACCGTCTGGTTGCTGCCTATAGCGGTTGTCAAAAGACCTACCACGCAGGATTTTATATATATTGCCACTCTTTTGGTGGGCGCCGAAAGATATGTTTCTATTTTAGGGCTTAGCACTCCGCCCATTTGAATTACCGCCGCAAGAGAGCAGGAAACCAACAATATATAAATAGTTTTCATCATGGGGATTATTCCGCCACCACGCACTATTTTGTAAAGCGGGTCGGCTTCGGGGAGCACAAAACCTTTGAGAGCATAAATAACAATATCCATAACATTTAAGCCCTGTGAAAACATTGCTATTGGTATTGCAACCGCTATGCTAATAATTAAACAGCTCTTAATCTTGGCTTTAAATGCACAGGCAACAAGCAGCGCCACTGCCGGCAGCACTGCAATTACGCTGATATTAAAACTTGCCTTCAGCGTTTCAAACTGCGAAAGACCTGTTATGCTTATGGGGTTTGCCAAAGAAAAGGGGGCAAATGCAAGTGCGGTAATAACAATTGGTGCGACCATTGTCTTTATAGACATTGCCACTGCATCGGAATGTTCCACCTCGTTTACCGTTGCCAGCAGCACTAAGGACGAGGATATCGGCGAGGCACGATCCCCCACGTATATTCCGGAAATTACAGCGCCGGCAACCATTGCCGGATTTGCGCCACCTGCACAGCC
>JAVWUR010000055.1:0-14223 GCA_036667055.1 Oscillospiraceae bacterium | reverse complement strand
TATACTCGTATGCATAAAGCAGGTTCCGGATACCACGGAAATCCGCATAGACCCTGTTACCAACACTTTAATTCGTGAAGGCGTGCCCAGTATTGTCAACACCTTTGATGCTTATGCACTGGAAACAGCGGCACGTATCAAGGACGAGCAACCCGACACAAAAATTGTAGTAGCGTCCATGGGGCCGCCTCAGGCACAGGTAGCTTTGAAAGAATGTCTTTCAGTGGGTGCTGACAAGGCTTATTTAGTTAGCGACCGAGCCTTTGGAGGCTCTGATACACTGGCTACCAGCTACATCCTTTCCTGTGCAGTGGGCAAAATGGAGGAGCTGGAGGGCAAGTTTGACTTGATTTTTTGTGGCAAACAGGCAATTGATGGAGATACCGCTCAGGTAGGGCCGGAGCTAGCAGAGCACCTGGGATTGCCACAAATTACCTACGCCATAGAAGCCTCTTTGGCAGGGGAGGAGGTTTTGGTAAAGCGTGAGTGCTATGAGGGCTATGAAATTTTAGCGGCAAAGCTACCCTGTCTTGTCACCGTTACAAAACCTGATTATGAGCCACGCAAGCCGTCCATCAAAGGTAAGATGGCCGCAACACGTGCAGTTATCGGGACACTCACAGCACAGGATATAGCCATAGACTTGACAAGAGCAGGGCTAAAGGGCTCTCCAACTAAGGTGAAAAAGACCTTTACCCCACCTCGCAAGACGGGCGGTATTATGATTAAAGCGGATGATCATGTCCACGCCGCCAATGAGCTTTTAAAAATAATGCAAGCCGCCGGATTGGTTTAGGAGGTATAAAAATGGAAACGAAAAGCAAGGATTTATGGGTATTTATTGAAACCAATGCCGATGGGGAAGCTCGCAGTGTAGGTTTAGAGCTGCTAGGCCCCGGTCGCCGACTTGCCGATAGCCAAGGCGGTGCTTTAGTAGGGGTGGTAATTGGTTATAATGTGAAAGCTGCCATAAGCTCTGCCAAGGCATATGGTGCAGATGAGATTTTGGTGGTGGATGGCTTGGAATTCTCTCACTACAGCACAGATGCTTATGTTGAAGCACTTTATTCTCTGGTTTTGCAGAAAGCACCCACCACAATTCTAATTGGTGCTACCAACGCCGGACGTGACATGGGGCCACGTTTGGCTTGCAGACTAAAGACCGGTCTCACCGCAGACTGTACCGGCTTGGATATTGATGAGGACAGCGGAAATGTTGCATGGACACGTCCTGCTTTTGGCGGAAACTTGATGGCAACTATTCTTTGTCCGGATCATCGCCCACAGATTGGCACTATTCGACCGGGAGTGTTCAAAAAAGGAGAGCCGGACTATAATCGTGAAGCAAAGGTTGTTGATACCAATATACATATTGCTCCAAACCAAATTCGCACACGCTTGGTGGAAACTATAAATGAATTGGGTGCGGAGCTGGTGGACTTGGAAAATGCCGAGATTATTGTATCCGGAGGACGGGGCGTGGGCACAGCAGCAGGCTTTGCACAGTTACAAGAGCTGGCAGACGCACTGGGCGGATCGGTGGGAGCATCTCGTGCGGCGGTGGATGCCGGTTGGATTTCTCACTCCCATCAAGTGGGGCAAACGGGAAAAACAGTGGGGCCGAGACTTTACATTGCTTGCGGCATTTCCGGTGCTATTCAGCACCGTGCCGGTATCGCAGGTGCAGAAAAAATAGTGGCAATCAACTGTGACCCCGACGCACCTATCTTTGACGTAGCCGATTATGGTATCGTCGGCGACCTTTTCAAGGTAATTCCGGCACTGACAGCGGCGGTTAGACAGGCTAAAGCATCAAGCTGACAGATTTTCATATTTTCATTTACCGCAGTAGCTATCACCATAGTTACTGCGGCATTTTTGTTTCACTGAGGTTTGCAGTGGGAAAATTGACAGATGGTCATTTTACCCAAATAATTCAGCTAAACAGGACGTATTGCACAAAAATAGCATAAGTACAGGATTGTGACGAAAAGTTCAGCAATGTGATATAAATTAAAGCCTTAATTTGATAAAATTTAGTCATAACAAACATTTTTTGGCGACGAAGCCATTAAAAATATATCAAATATTGCACAAAGGAAGGAGAAACAAAATGAGCACAGAGTTATTGTTTACTGCACAGGAGCTGGAATTCAAAAACAAAATTGCGGCCTATATGCAGGAAAAAGTTGCACCAAGGGCAATTGATATTGATACCAAATTTGATTACCCTGAGGACGTTATGCGTGACCTGCTAAAGCTGGGTATGGGCGGTGTCAGTTTGTCTAAGGAAAGGGGCGGTTTAGGCATGAGCTATACCGCTGAAATTTTGGCACATGAGGAGATAGGCAAGGTTTGCCCGGCTATCGCAATTATGACCGATACCCATCTGTTTACTATGCACATCATAGCCTATTGCAATAACCCATATCTGGAAGAACACTATGTAATTCCAGGTGCAAAAGGGGAGAAGCTTTACTCGGTAGCCATCACTGAGGTGGCAGGCTCTGCCAATATCCCGGGATGGACATCACACTTTGAGGACAAGGGAGACCATATTGTTCTAAATGCAACCAAGATACAGGCAACCAACGCAGCCGGAGCGGACGCTTTTGTTGTGTCGGCACCAGGGCCGGATGGGCTGTATGTATTTATGGTGGATCGTGATAATCCGGGTGTCACAATTACCCGTCCTATGCCCAACTGCGGAATGAAGGGCTGCGGAGCCAGCGAGGTTGTCTTTAAGGACTGTATTGTGCCAAAAGCCTGTGTAAGCCCTTACCCAACAATGAATGAGAGCGGTTTTGGCGGAAAAATGGGTTTTCTTTATATGCCGGCATCCTCTCTTGGAATTATGGAAGCTTGCTTGGAGCTGAATGTGTCTCGGCTAAGTAGCCGCAATCGGTTTGGAACGCCTCTTGCCAGCCGCAGCAGCATTGCCCAAACATTGGCACAGATGGCATGTGAAATTGAAATGGCACGAGGACTTCTCTACAACACCACCAAGCTTGCCGATATGGGGGATGTCACCACCGCAGCCAAGATGACTAATATGTCCAAGGCAACTATCTGCGATATGGCAAACCGTCATGTATATCGCACCATTGAGCTAAACGGAAACTATGGCTATCAGGACGTTAGCGGTCTGCCTGCCTTAATGCACGGTGCACTTGCCAACCAGCTTGGCGACTCACCAACCCACTACCACTGGATGATTACTGCACAGGAGATGGGTCTGCCAATTGTTGATTACTAAAAACTTAAAAATGGCAGCCATTACAAGATATGAAAGGTAGGAGATAGAAAAAAATGAAAGCCATACAGTTTAATAAAAACTTTATAGCAGAGATTGTTGATGTACCCATTCCAAAGGCAAATGGAGAAAAGGTAATAGTAAAGGTTGAAAAGTGTGGAATTTGCGGTTCGGATGTTCATATGTATGAGCACGGCTCGGACATCAACCACGGCGTACGTCCGGGACATGAATTTTCAGGTACTGTTTTTGACCCTGGCCCTCGTGGGGATTTAAAAGTGGGAGATCGTGTCCTTTCAAATTTCCTTAACCCATGTGGGGAATGTCCCGCCTGCAAGAGCGGAAATATTAGCTGTTGCACACAAAGCAGTGTGGGTGGACTTGGTCTTGCTGCGGCTGTGCCCGGTGGCATGGCAGAATACGTAGCGTGCTTTCCCGACTTTGTTTATCGTATGCCTGATGAAATGGATTTTGATTTGGGCGCACTGACCGATCCGGCTGCTGTGGCTCTCCATGCGGTGAATTTGGGTAAAGTGGGCATCGGTAGTACGGTGCTGGTGACAGGCGGCGGAGCCATCGGGCTTAGTGCAGCTATTCTGTGCAAGCGTGCCGGTGCGGCGAAGGTTATTATGACGGAAATTCAGCCCGATAAGCTGACGAGCATCCCTAAGGAATTTCCTGAAATAGATGCTGTGTGTGATGCCCGAGATCCTGCCTTGATGCAGACACTGGGTCAACTTAGCGGCGGCGGATTTGATGTTTGTGTGGAGTGCTCCGGCAGTGGCTCTGCTATGGCAACAGGTATGTATCTTACAAAGGTTTGCGGAACGGTTGTTTTGGCAGGGGTTAGCATTGAAGATGTTTCCTTGCCCACGGTTATGGCATTAATTCATGAGCTGACGATAAAAGGCTCAATGGGATATCTGGAGGAAGATTTTGTCACCTGCATAAAGCTACTGTGTGATCCGCAGCTAAACTTTAATCGTCTCATCAGCCGAACTGTTGGTATGGATAAGGTGGATTGGGCATTTGGGGAGCTACTGCATCATACAGTTCCCGATTATAAAATTATGATTGATGTAAACCTATAGCAATTGAATAAGACAGGCGAATGCCTGTATAAATTATAAAACAAATAAGGAGAATAATTATGTTTATTCAGCATGTATGTATCAGCGTTAAGGATTTGGATAGGAGCGTTGCCTTTTATCGTGACGTAATGGGCTTTATGCAGGTTACACCACCACAGCACGTGGATATGCTTTTGGATCGTGCCCCCAATGCACCGGATGATAACTTCTCATATTATGGCTATGACTGTGCTGTCCAGTGCTTCCGTCTCAACAAAAACGCCAAGGCAAAAATGGCGGTTATGCTGGCTGACCCTGCAAATGGCGGCTGCATTGAAATACAGTGCTTTACCGACCCTGCGACCACACAGATAGAGCAGAATTATATTACCACAGGTATCAAGGAAATCTGCTTCCAGTGCAAAAATCTCACCGAGCTCAAGGAGTGGGATGCCAAGCTAAAGGCAGCGGGTGTTGATATGCGTACCGAGATATGGAACATCGGCGATGGTGCACTCACTCACTCCACCGTTCTTTTCCACGACCCCGACGGAAATATTCTGCAAATTGCCGCAGCAGAAGTGGGCTAATTTAAAGTAGGCTAATTTTTAGAAATATTATTTACATATGTAACGGAGGATAGTTATGTCATATTTTTTAACTGAGGAACAAACCCTTATGCGCAACTCCATTCGTGAGTTTGCACAAAGTGAGCTGAAGGCACGTGCTGCCGAAATTGATAGCACCGAAAAATTCCCTATGGATATTTGGAAACGCTGTGCAGAGCTGGGTCTTACCGGTATTACCGTCAAGGAGGAATACGGCGGACTGGGGCTTACCTGCACCGATGAAATGGTAATGATGGAGGAACTCGGCAAGGTCTCTCCGGCTGTCGGTTTGATTTTGGACGCACATCTATACGCACTGATGATTATTCAATATTCTGACAACGAAGCAATGAAGAAAAAATATCTGGAGGATGGAGCAACAGGCAGAAAGATTTTTGCTCTTTCCGCTACCGACCCTGCAGGAGCTTCCAATATGGCACAATGGAGCACATTTGGTGCAGACACAGGAGAAAATTTTGTCCTCAATGGAAATAAAATTTTCTGCACCAACTCTCATATTGCTGACGTTTACGTTTGCATGGCACTTTCCGCCACAGGTCTTGACGAGTTTGTAATTGAAAAGGGCACACCGGGCTTGGAAACAGGCTTCATTGAGCACAAGACAGGTCTGCGTGGGACTAACAGCGGCAACGTCTCCTATAAAAATGTGGTTATCCCCAAGGAAAACGTCATCGTTCACCCATTGGCACCACAATGTAACTGCGTGGCACTGCTGGATATGTCTATGCTTGCTGTTGGTGCTGCCGAAGAAGCACATCGCCGCACGGTGGAATATCTGGGCAGCCGTATGCGTGGTGAAAATAGTCTGTTGTCCCGTGGGGCAGTCTCCTATCAGCTGGCAGAGATGCTGCTGGACATTGAAATGTGCAAAAATATGATTTACACCGTGGCAAAGCTAATGGATGAGGGACGTCCTGTAGTGCCGCTGCACAATATCATCAAAGGCTTTATTCCACATCGCATGACCAACTGGATTGGTAAATGTATAGAACTCAATGGGGCAGTGGGCTATAGCGAGGATACAGGTCTTACTATGCTGTGGCGTGATGCTTTGGGCTGCACCATTGCAGACGGAGCTGCTACTGTCAGCACCATTCAAGGTGCTCAGTATATGGGCTGGGGTACCATCGACTAAGTTTGATTATTGGGCTTTGCATATTGCAGGGAGGGGAAAGGTTTAGAGCCTCCTCCCTGCATTGTGCTATGCGTTATTTATTTAACATAGTTGCGACAATAGGAACTTTTCAGCAGCATTAAAAATATATAATATATGGGTGTTGTTTGAAATAAGATATCATAGTATGTTACAATAGCTATATATCAGCACATCAAAAAGGAGGGGCTTTATGTCTGCCATGGAGAATGACCATATTCTTGTAACCATTCAAAATGTTTACCAAATACCTGCTGCGATTTTTGATATCCAAGGCAATGTTGTGCGTGAAGCTGATATATTCAATGGTGGTTCTAAGCCGTCATGGTATTATAATATGGCTCGTGAGTGGGTGAAATCAACCTGCGATGCAGAGGGGCCGCTATGCGATGTAGATGGCGTGGGATATACTTGGGCGAGCTTTCCAATTACAGACAATGACCGACTCCTATACTTGATTGTAGGGCCGCTTTACGTGCAGAGCTTCCATGTTCGTTTTAATGACGGACAACAACCGGAGGATCCGGCTGTCGGCGGAGCTTTTTTACCACCTACCTATCGCTGGGATATTTTTCGCAAATTATTGGAAACCACATCCTATCAGCTCTATGGGCAGTCTGTAAATATGCGTGCGGTGAAACCGCAGAACAGTGATAGCGAGGACGACTACATTTCATATTCTGAATATATGTCCACCCACTCGGAAGTGGTGGAGCAACGCCGATGTGGGCTGCGTTTGATGCAATTTGCTATGAACTGCATCGAAACGGGAAATGCAGAGGATCTGTATATGGTTATCTCGGATACAGCGTTTTCTGACTTTACCGCACTGATTATTGAACCTTTAAAGGAAGGCGTTTTCGATTTTTTTGCCTATGTGGCGGCGTTGTCGGCTGCTGCGTCTATACGAGGGGGAATTTCCGATATGGAGGCCACCGAGGCATACGGAAAGCATATGAAGCTTATTCGCAAAACGGATTCGGTGAAGCAGGTCATTCAGTGTGTCATCAAGATGTGGCTGGATTTTGTATATATGGTTCGCCAACAGGAATGTACCATTGACCATTCTCCGCTAGTTCATAGGGCACTGGGGTATATCACCAACCATATTGGTGAGGCAATTAATATTACCGATATGGCTGTGGCAATAGGCGTAAGCTCCGGCTACCTAATGCGTAACTTCAAAAAAGAAACGAAAAAAACCGTTAATGAATATGTGAGGGAAGAAAAATTAAAGCGTGCATGCATCTATTTAAAATTCTTTGACTATTCAATTGTTGACATTAGCGAGCGATTGGCTTTTTGTAGCCAAAGTCATTTTGCCGGATGTTTTAAATCAGTTTACGGAGTTACACCGGGAGAATACCGTAAAAGAATAAACAATGTGCCACTGGGACAGAGCTAAAACTAACTCTGTTGGCTAAACCTTGCAGCTATGCAGATAGCAAGTTTGAGATTTTCTAAAGCTGAGGTGAAGCTGAGATGAAGCTGGGATTAAGCTGAGATTTTAAAAGCAGCTGTAGCAGTATAGATAAAAATTGGGGCTGAGACGATTTTCACATTTCGTCTCAGCCCCTTTTTGTGGGTACACCACAACATTTATTATACAGCTTTTTGTGTATAATTATAACAATTTACTTTTCTTCGTACAGCTCGATTATGGTATCATCTTTTATTACAAAGATAATTCTCACATTTTCCGCTATCTGTGCCGGCCCAAAAATCACTCTGTCTGCATCCTTTATGTACGGCTCTGCATCGTCTACTTTATAAGCAACGTGTGGGTTTTTGTGCATAATTTCCGGAAAAGCTGTTCCTTCCTCAAACTTTAGGTACTCAATTTTATAATCGTAATCATCGGGGTTGCTCATCCAAACCTTCATACCCTCATTGTAAGTCATACCCGGTTTTTTGTTGGTCACAGGAATACCTATATGCATATATTGTGCTGACATAATTTCATTCTCCTTTTTTTATTTTAATTAACAGTGACGCTGTATTTTATCTTGCTCGCTGGCTCTCGTAATATTCAAATGCCAGTTTGTCGGTATAATTTTCGTGCACTACCTTGTTTACCGCTTTTAGCATGGTCACAGGGTCTTGGGCTTGGAATATATTTCTGCCCATATCCACACCTGCCGCACCATCGCTTATGGCTTTGTAGGTGAGCGTCAACGCTTCATCCTCGGGCAGCTTTTTGCCGCCTGCCACCACAATTGGCACAGGACACGCCGCCGCAACCTTGTCAAAATCTTCACAGTAGTAGCACTTTACTAGGTTAGAGCCAAACTCTGCCAACATTCTGGTGGCAAGCCCGAAAAATCTCGGTGTTCTCTCCATCTCTTTGCCCACTGCAACAACACCCAGCGTGGGTATGCCATATCGGTTGCCTGCATCAATGGTTCTGCACAGGTTTTCAATGCTGTTTTTTTCTCCTGCCGCCCCGATAAAGGTCTGTATCGCCATACAGGAGGCGTTCATTCTTATGGCGTCCTCAATGTTAACGCCTATGACCTCATGGCTCATATCATCATCAAGAACACTGCTGCCGGCAGAGCATCTAAGTGCCAACGCTTTGTTAAAGCTTGGGGGAACACAGCTTCTAATCGCCCCTCGTGTTGCCATAAACACATCTGCATAGGGTGCAAGCTGAGGCACAACTATATCCAGTCTTTCCAGCCCTTGGGTTGCCCCCATAATATATCCGTGGTCAAATGCCAACATAACTGTCCTGCCGCTTTGAGGGTTAAAAATTCGGCTCAGCCTATCCTTCATACCCCAATCGCAGTTTTCCATCCCCTTGACGTGAAAGGTGCCCTGCTTTGCCTTGACATCAAGATGATAGTCCTTGGCTGTTTTCATTCCGTCTTTATCTGCCATTTTTAATCTCCTATACTGCTATTTTTTCATATATGGCGTATCGCAAGGTGCATTCCAATAACGCAACAGCTCATCGTCCATTCTCGCCATAAACATCTGGAAGCCTGCTTGCTCCTGTACTGTAAGCAATTCTCCAACGTAGTTTGCCACAATCTCTACATTTTTTGCTTTTAACAGCTCTGCCGCCTTGCGGTACACGATAAACAACTCCATAAGTGTGGTTGCCCCTGTGCCATTCAAGATTAGCATAACCTTTTCGCCGTCCTTTATGGAAAGGTCTTTTAGCAGTGCATTGACCATAATCTCTGTGGTTTCGTCTGCGGATTTCATCTTTTGACGTCCACCGCCGCCCTCACCGTGCTGCCCCATTCCAATTTCCATTTCGTCCTCGTCCAGCTCTGCCAATGCAGAACCTGTCGCCGGATGTGTTGCCCCACGCACAGCTATTGCCAAGGTTGCCATGTTGTCTGCAAACCTTTGCGTCACTGCGGCGACCTCCTCAAGAGATTTGCCCTCTGCCGCTGCCGCACCTGCAATTTTATAGGTTGGAATACAGCCTACAAGCCCTCTTCTGTCATCGGAATTTTCTCTGGGTGCGTTGGCGATGTCGTCCTGTGTGACAACCTTAACGCAGTTTAAGCCCTCTTTTTTAACAGCTTTCATTGTCAAGTTGCCTGTGAGCATATCTCCTGCATGGTTTAAAACTATGTACAAAACCCCTTTGCCCTTGTCTGCAAGTTTTATTGCGTCAACACACGCTTGTGGCCCCGGTGCTGCAAAAACGTCTCCTACAACGGAAACGTCAATCATACCATTTCCCACAAATCCGCTGATTGCCGGCTCATGCCCCGAACCCCCTTGGGTCACAATTGTCACACGGTTTTCGCCTTCCAATTTCTTGTTTATCACCGTGTTGTTTTCTCCCAAGATGATACGGTCTTTGTTAGCCTGTGCAAAGCCCTCTAGTAGCTCCTTGGTCAAGTTTGCGGGATCATTGATAAATTTTTTCATTTTCATAACAGTGTTCTCCTTCTAAAAGTTAAATTTATTGTATTTAAAGCGGTTTAATACCTACCGCTTGCCTAGCTAATCTTTGTGACACCGAAATGCCACACCATTAAAACGGTTTTGCAAGCCCATTGAAAAACAATGTGGTGCTGATTGCCCCTGCATCAGGTGTGCCGATAGTCTGGTCTTTATAGCTTTTTGCACGTCCGAATTTTGAAGCAAAATTCTTGCTGTTTTCTGCACCTTGGTGTGCTGCCTTTTCCGCTTGCTTTAAAATGTCACCCACGTCGCCCTCACATTTTTGAGCCGCTTCCACCGCCGGAATTAGGGCGTCCATCATTGTTTTATCCCCAACCTTTGCCGTGGTTATGTCCTGCATTTCTGCTAGTGAGCTTGCCAGCATCGCCTTTAAAAGGTCTTTGTCAATCTCTGTTTTATCCCCTATGGGAAGGGCCAAACCGCCTATCATAGTGCCGTATAGTGGCCCTGCACTGCCGCCGTTTATCCCCATAATGCCATCGCCCAGCTTTTCAATAAACTCCGATATGCTCTCCTGTTGCCAGCCCTTTACGCTATTTTCTATAAGCATACCGATTTTATTTATGGTTATTCCGTGGTCGCCATCCCCAAAACGGGAGTCTATCTCGCTTAACATTTCGCCCGATGCCTGAAAGTTTTCACCCACAGACAAAAACATCTGCTCTATTTCTTTTCTTGTCAACATATTCTAATCGCCTCCAATGTTAAATGCTATCCGCTTGTAACTTTTGTAACTTTATCCTATCATTACAAATTTTAAATGTCAATGGAATATATCAAAAACGTGTATTTGATTAAATAGTGTTGATAAGTTTTATCTAAATTCACTATGTTATATAAGCACCTTTCAATTTTTAGTTACATATGTAACCAACTCTTGATTTTGTGGTTTTTGTGTGATAAAGTAATTAATATTACATAAAATTCACAAAAGGATATTGACTATAATGCTTTCTACCCAAAAGATACAAAAACTCGTTTTAATAGCACATATGTATTACGAACAGGGCAAGACTCAAAATGAAATTGCCGCTTTTTTAAAGGTTTCCCGACCTCTTGTCAGCCGATATCTGGACGAGGCTAGGCAGTGCGGAATTGTGCACATTCAGGTGAATAACCCACTGGAAACCAACAATGTGCTCGCCAGCCGCCTGTACAATTTTTTCGATATACACGGCACACGAACGGTGGTAGGCTCTCTTAACAGCAACGACACCAACCGCTCTATTGCTGGGGCGACAATCGGCTTTTTGGAAAATGCCAAACCCCACAATTTGAGCATAGGCTGGGGCAGTATCATCGGTGATATCGTCAGCGAAATTGAGGGCTTGGATAGCTTTCAGTGCAACGCAAAAAACGTCGCTCCCTTGGTGGGCAACAGCGGCGTTTTTAATAAAAATTATCACTCCAGCGAGCTTGTCCGTGTCCTGTCGCAAAAGATGAACGCTGTGCCCCACTATTGGTATGCACCGGCGTTTGTGGAGTCGCAGCAGGAGGCAGAGCAGCTCCGCAGCTTGGAAAATTATCGTGACGTTTGCGGCATATGGAATAAATTAGACGTTGCCGTTGTGAATATCGGCAACTACCCCTCGGTACCGGATTTTGCAACGGGTGCAAGGTATGGGGACAAGCTTAAATCGGAAAAAGCGGTGGGACGGCTGCTGTGCTACTACTTTAATCAGCAGGGCAAAATCATTCAAGGCGAGGGGGACAGCACCATGCAGATACCCATTGAAACGCTAATAAAAGCTAGGTGTGTGTTGGGGGTTGCCGCAAGCAATGTAAAGCCAAGGGCACTTTTGGGGGCACTGAATACCGGCGTATTCACCCATCTTGTAGCCGCCGAGCTTTTGGTGCAGGAGACGCTAAAGCTGCGGCAGGGCTAGTGTGTGGTTATCACGAAGATAATTCAATTTTTTAATGTAAAAAAAATGGACAGGTGCGGCTAAAAAGCTACATCTGTCCACTTGTGTATATAAAACCAATTTTATCATAACCACCGGTTATATTTTCCCTGTTATTGTGAGAGATTTATCGGTGTTCAAAACCGCTGAATACCCTTCGCCATTTTCTACCTGCCAACAGTAAAAGCTTTTTTTAGGCAGAGCAAATCTCTCTAAAATCGCCATTATAGTGCCACCGTGAGTGACTATGGCGATTGTGATATCGCTTTGACTATTTTCCTCTACTATTCTTTCAAACGCCGACACGCATCTATCCTTAAAATGCCCTGTCTCCTCCCCATTTGGAAAGGGCAATGTGCCCTGTGACGCCACCCATTTTGAGTACTCCTCGCTATGTTCAAGCTCTATATAATTTTTGTTTTCAAACTCTCCAAAATCGCACTCCTTCAGCCCATCTACAACTGTAGCTGGACACTGTGGATAGATGATTTCTGCGGTCTGTCTTGTCCTTAAAAGGGGAGAGCAGTACACCTTGTCTACCATTGGGTAGCTTTTTTTCTTTAGCTCTATAACGCTTTCCGGCATCAGTGGCTCGTCCGTTGTGCCAATATATCTTTTCAGTGTATTACCATAGGTTTTCCCATGGCGGATAAACAGGATTTTAAGCATCCTTTATCACCGTGGGTATTCCACACACCAGCCTGTGCACCCTTGAGGATTTTTGTGCCAGCATACAGCACACCCTGCCTACCGTGTCACGATACTCTCGCTCTAGCGGGTCGATAGGCACTATTCCACAGCCGATTTCATCGCAGATAAAAACCGTGCTTGGGTTTTGGTCGGCGAATTTTTCTATCTCCTGCCGTGGGTTTTGCCCCTGCTTTAATTGATTATATATATAGGTGTGCAGGCTGCATATTATCTTTTTTGTAGCGTCCAGCCTTGCATCTGCCACGTCGCTGTCCGTTAGATTATATAGAGCCAGTGCATAGGCACATTTTCCTTGGTACGCTCCCCCTAAAATCAATTCCATAACGCAAAAACCCCATTCATAATTATTATGCCATATGCCATATACAATTCACAAAGCTGCAAAAAGTACCCTGCCAAATCCCCTGTGACACCGCCAAACTCCTTGTTTGAAAAATAGTAGTAGTACAAAACCGCTATTGCGGCACATAGGATTGCCACCAGCCCCAGCCGCCAGTTTATAAACACCATCCCCACGCAAACGTATATCGCTATGGCACACAGCACAATGTTCACCACTTTTTTGTGAGCAGTGCCTTTAAATGTTGCGGCAAGTCCATCGCTTCTCGCTGACTTGAAATTCATTATTGAAAGCCCACTAAGTGCTCTTGACAGCACATACCCAAGGGAGAGTATCATTATTCCGTCATAGCTCAATTGAGTAAACGCCGCAAAGCATAGCAGATAGTACATTCCGCACTTTATCACGGCAAAGGCACCGGCGCTGGAGTCCTTTAATATCTGCAATCGACGTTCTTTGCTTTGATTGGATGCCCGTGCGTCCACCGTGTCACAAAAGCCGTCCATATGTATCCCCCCTGTCACCAAAATGGGGATATATGTCGCCACCGCCGCAAAGACTATATTATTTAGTCGCAGTAGGGTGGACAGTGACACCCAGCCCACCAGCAGCCCTGCATTCACAAGCCCCACCAGTGGGAAAAAGCAGATGGCGTATTTCATTGTGTCCTTTGTCCATTCCACCTTTGGCATGGGCACCTTGGAATACATAGAAAACGCAATTATAAAGCTTTTAAATATAGTCATAGCTCGCTCCTTTTAGATAGATGGGTATGCCTGCAACACACTCGATAACGCTGTCGGCAATCGCCGCAGCTCGGCAATTTATCTCCACAATATTTTTTATATATTCAGTGGAAAATTCATCATATACCCTGCCATCCGAAGCAACCTCATTAGTGACAACCACAAAATTTTGGCTGTTAGCTTTAAAATATGCAAGGTCAGACAGGATTTTATCCACCGCCATTTCTTTCGCACCCAAGGTATCAAACATTTCATTGGCAAGAAGATTTGGGATACATTCCAGCAGATAGCAGGAATTTGATTGGACAGGAATTTGCGAAATATCAAGATATTGTTCAAAGGTTTCAAAGCCCTTTTGAGCACGCATAGCCCTGTGGCGAGCAACTCGCCTTTCACATTCTTCATCGTATTTGTGCATGGTGGCAATATAGTATAATTTCTGTGGTGCACCGTGGGTGATGATAGTTTCTGCCATCAATGATTTCCCATT
>JAVWUR010000054.1:0-14243 GCA_036667055.1 Oscillospiraceae bacterium | reverse complement strand
GCGGCATTAGCACAGCCGGTTATGCGTTGTACAAAGCAGCTAAAACTATCGAAAGCGGAAAGCTCTACATCAAGGAAAATGAGCTTACCGACAAAAATCTGATTGATAAAATTGCCTTTAAAACAATAATACAGTCCTTTTTAATTGCAAAATATGGCGATGAGATTTTATCTGTAAAAAATAAAAAGAGCCTGCCGAAATGATATGATACCCCCTAAGTAAATTTTGGTTACTTACCTTGTCTACTTAAGTGGCATCATATCAGCTGAGATTTTTGCTCGGCTTTTATTTTTCTTTAAAATTTCACTATATAGTATTAAATAGTTAATCATTTTATGTTATGATATATATATTAACATTATAATTTGTAAAATATAACAAATTATTGCTTATAGTAAAAACAATGAGGTAATAAAATGAAAAAAAAGGCTTTGATTGCATTGGTTTCAGTATTGCTACTGGTATCTGGGGCAATAGGTGTGCTGATGGCGGCAAAAATTTTTGATAGGCAATTTATCATCAAGGATGAAAAGCTTATGGCGGCGTACTTAGATGTCAATGAAATTTTTTCATTGAGTGACAGCGAGGATGTTTTCAAAGTTAAGCTAAATGAAGCAGTCGGTTTTTTTAAAGAAAACAACATAAATACGGTTGTAATTCCTTTCAACAATGGCGCTGACAGTGTAGCGGGGCTTAAAGGATACAATAACGTGTATCAAAACATTAAATATCTATCAAAAAAAGACATTATAAAAAGAATTAAGAGCGAATTAACAGCAAATAAGATACAATTAATTTTATCGGTAAACTGTACAGAATTTATGGATACAGAAGTACTTGCCACGGTGGAGGAGCTAAATCGAAAATATGCTCTAGGCGGAATTATGCTCACAAATTACACTTTGCCCCCACAAAATTTACAGGCGGTCAAGATGGCTTTAAATAAAAAACACAAGAATTTATTGCTTGCGCTAGAGCGGGATACAGCAGAGGATATGGTGGAAATTCAGCAGCTAGGTGCAGTTGATTTGTACATCTTCAACAACATTGACGAGAGTGAATACAGCCGATTAAAGCAAGGAATTTTCAGAAATGAAAAACTATTATTCAGCTATAAAACAGAAAAGTTTTTAAGCGGATTGTTTTTTCTTTCGAATTTCAGCGAGCTTGATGGTGTGGTTATGACCCAGTACACCACGCCGCAACAGGATTTAGGTATCTACAAAAACATGATGGATGCATCAGTGCCGTTAAAATACTTTAATTTTGCCGTAGACAGTCAATTTAAGGTTGCCTACCCAGCGAACGATATGGACACATATTACCCCGGAATTTTCGTCACAGGTACCGCCACTGTAAATGACAAGGTATTTATCAATAACGAGGAAGCTGCCGTTACAGAGGATGGCATATTTGGAAAATATATAGAGCTTTGGGAGGGTGCGAATATAATTACAGTGTCTCAGGCGAGTAGCTCACAGCAATTTATTGTGAATTTAAAAAAGCCTAGCGGCGAGAAAAAACCCATGAAAAATGATGATACCGTAAAGGTGGAAAAAGGGCAAAAAATACAGACAATAGGTCAGCTTACAAGTATATTGTCCGACCCTAATGACGATTCAAGCATTATAGACGGTGTGCCCGAAGGAACGCAGCTAGAGGTTGTTGCAAACAAATTAACAAGCCGTGGGCGCAGTTACACCTATGCATATGAGCTTACAAATGGCGCATTTATCATGGCGAAAAATGTGAAGCTAATAGGCGATGGAGAATATATAGAGCCTGTTTTACATTCAGCGCAGGTGCTGGAGCAGGAAAATGGCGATGAGATTATACGCATAAACAGCGCAGGAAAGCCCGGAATAGTTTCATATTATGACGATGAGAAAATGCAGCTTGTGTTTTTAAACACTAAGGTTGAAGATGGTTTTGCTATTTCACAAAGTGTTTTGATAGGCGAAGTGGAGGTAGTTCAAGAGGACAAAAATGTAGTTATAACAATAAAAGATGTGCCGGGAAATGGTATTTGGGGCTATGATACACGTATAAATGGTGATAATATAGAGGTTTATTTAAAAAAGACCCCTCATCAAATCAAGGGAGAGAAACCTCTTACCAACATCACAATAATGTTAGATGCCGGTCACGGAGCTAAAGATAGCGGCGCTGTGGCGGTTGGAGGAATAGGCGCTCCTAATGAAAAGGATTTAAACCTTGCGATTGCGCAGGCGACAAAGGTTTGCCTTGAAAAGCTTGGCGCAAATGTGATAATGATACGGGATGATGATACTTTCTACACACTGGATGAGCGCAGATATGCAGTAAAAGACCAAAAGCCGGATCTGTTTATTTCAATGCACCACAACAGCTTGGAAATGTCCACCGATGCCTCCAACGCTTTTGGAACGGAAGTATATTACTTTACTCCACAAAGTAGGGCAGTAGCCGAGATAATGTGCGATGAGATATCCAGTCTAACGCAGCGCAAAAACAGAGGCGAAAAATTTGGATATTACTATGTGTTAAGAACAGATATTGCCCCAAGTATTTTAGTGGAGTATGGCTTTGTGGTGAATCCGGCAGAATACAGTACATTATATGGTGATAAAGAGATATATAAAGCTGCCTTTGCAACGGCACAAGGGGTGCTTGACGTAATACCGGAATAAAATAGATGTGAAAAAATATCAAAAAGCTATGTGAAAAAACTCTTTAGGAGCAGTGCAAGGAAAATAATGCAGAAAATGTAAAATAAATTTCAGTATAAAGCAATGATATAATGCGTACTATTAACAATAAACTATAAAGGTGTTGATGAAAATTGTTTAGTACGATGGTGGGGTTTATACTGGCTAACATGATGTTTTTTGCACTGCATTTAGAGAGCAGGGTTCTGCCTAGCCCGCTGGCTCCTAAGCAGGAGAAGGAAGAATTTGAAAAGTATTTTAAAGGGGATATGCAGGCAAGAGACAAATTAATAAAGCACAACCTGAGATTGGTGGCACACGTGGTAAAAAAATATTACCAAGGCTCCATTGAAAATGAGGATTTGATGTCAATAGGGACAATTGGGCTGATAAAAGCGGTACAGAGCTTTAGCCAAGACAAAAATGTAAGGTTTGCAACATACGCCTCAAAGTGCATTGACAATGAAGTGCTAATGAGTATGCGAAAGTTAAAACAGACGGAAAATACAGCGTATCTTGAGGAGAGCATTGATGTAGAAAATCAAAGCAGCAACTTGACATTAAAGGATAGCTTGCAGGACGATTTTGAGTTGAGCGAATATTGCGAAGCCCAGGAGATGAAAAATGATGTACTAAGCCGAGTTGTACATAAACTTGAGGGAAGGCAGCGGCAGATAATAATACTGAGGTTTGGTCTGTTTGGAAATGTCCCGCAAACTCAGCAGCAGGTGTGCGAAATTTTAAATATAAGCCGTAGTTACGTTTCACGTTTAGAGTCGAAAGCACTGGCAAAGCTAAGGGAAGAATTTGAAAATGCATAGCATTGACACGGAAAATTTTCCGCAAGTGCAGCGGTGCAAAAATTTTGAATTATTTATTAAATGCTAAATAAAAGCCACTTTTTCGGCAACACTAATCAGAGGTGATTTAGGTTTGACGGAAAAGCGGCTTTTATTGATGTTTAGCTTTTTTACAGCGTTTGCATTTCTTATTGAATTAAATATGGTATATGTAAATATAAGTGGTGATTATTATACTGATGCAAAAAATCAGCAGTTTAAAGATGTGTATGTCACAGATGGCAGGGCGCAGATAACGGATAATAATTTCAACAATATTACCAACACCCAAACACAGCTCAAAGCATTGATAACAAGCAATCAAAGCGATTTGCAGTCGGTGTTTGAGTCGCTAAGTGAAAAGGATAAACAAGAGTTTTATGACAAATTGCAAAGTAGCCGTAGCTTTTTGACGGATGTTGAAACTCCAATTGAGGGCGAGATGGTTTTTGAGGGCACAAACAGATACTCCGATTTTAATATGGCGCAACATTTAATCGGTTATTTAGATGCCCAAGGAAACGGGGCATCAGGGCTGGAAAAAGCATTTGACAAGGAGCTTAAAAATGCGGCTCAAAGGTTGCGCCTAAAGCTGGAAATAAATGGGTATGGGGATATTTTAAAGGTGGAAAAACAGATGGATAATGTGGAAAGTTCAAGCGGCTCCACCTTTCTAGCGCTTACCATCGACAATACAATTCAGCGTATTTGCGAGGCTATAGCCAAGGAATACATCCCAAACGGCTCCATTGTTGTTATGGAAAGCAAAACAGGGAAAATTAAAGCCATGGCATCGACGCCATTTTATAACCCAAATAAAATGGAGCAATATTTAACCCAAGCACAATCTCCACTGGTAAATAAAGCGCTGCAAGCCTATGAGCCAGGTAGCGTAATAAAACCTTTGTGGGCATCAGTTCTATTGGAAAATGGGTACAATCCTAAAAAAGAATATGAGTGCGTAGGCTATATAGATGTGAATGGGCATAAGTATCACTGTGCGAACAATACTCCTCATGGCAAGGTGGATATGGAAAGGGCACTAGTGGTGTCCTGCAACTGCTATTTTGTAAACGCTTATATAGAAGATAAAGGAGCCAAGTACAATCAAACGGGCAATGCCATAAATTTCGGGAAAAATCTGGAGCTTACAAAAAATTATTACACGGCAAGGGGATATTTTCCTGATTTGCATGAAATAAGTAATCTTGGACAGCTTGCCAGTGTGAGCTTTGGACAGGGAAAATTTTTGTTAACGCCACTTCATGTGACATCATATATTAATATTTTCGCCAATGAAGGTAAATATGTCCTTCCACAGATTGCCCAAGGAATATATACAAGCCAAGACAAGGAATTGCGCACCAACCTTTATAATTTACAGGAGCAGCAAATTTTCGATATAAAGGTGTCAAATCAGGTAAAGGATATGTTAAAACTGGTAGTGGAGGATGGGGCGAAGGGCAATGCCAAGCCCAGCTATCTAGCGGCAGGAGGAAAGACGGGGACAGCTCAGACGGGAAAAAAGAATGAGGACGGAACGGAGATATTTACAGCATGGTTTTGTGGCTTTTATCCTTTTGACAACCCACAATACACAATATGCGTGACCATGTATAATGGGGGAGAGAGCACAAAAACAGCGGCACCAATATTTAAAAAAATATGCGATAGTTTATATTATATACTGTAAAGGCACTATAAAAACGTGAAAGCAGGCAAGTCGTTTTAAGGCTTGCCTGCTTTACTGCATTATTCAATTTTATATTCAAAGATTTAGTAAAAGATAAATATATTTTTATTGCTATGCTAAATTAACCATTTTAAGGTTTGAACTATTAAGCGTTAAATAAATTAAGGCAATAAGTCCTGTTAAACAAGTAATAAAATTTGCTTACCGTGTAATTTGTGCTGGAAAACTGCTCTGTTTCACTTGCGTTCATCGGACTCACCCCTCTCTTTTATTCACGCTTAACCTTTAGCTTATTCGTTAATCATTTTCTTTTCTTGACTACAATATACCACTAAAATAATAATAATACAAGTAGATGTTTGAACAAAAAGTTTGTCCATTTTGATAATTGACATTTGCAAAGATTAATAGTATAATAAAAAACATAGATATGTAAAAAAGCGATAAAAGGGAATATGAATATTAATTCTTTTAAACAGAGACAAGCCGGTTGGTGCAAGGCTAAAGAATGTATTTAAAGCCACCCTTTTGCTCAAGGCGAAATAAGCCTTGCGTGTTGCAGCGTTAATGCGACTTTTTGAGTGATACGTTTTTTGCGTGTAACTTGGGTGGTACCACGGTAAAGCTTATCGTCCCTTGAATTTTCAAGGGACGTTTTTGTTTTTTTACAAGCTAAAATAAAAGCGACAATTTTATTATGAGGTGAAAGTATGCAATGGACATCATTAAATGACTTAAGAGAAAAATTTTTATCATTTTATCAATCAAAGGGGCACAATAGGCTGGGTTCTTTTCCGCTGGTACCACAAGGCGACAACAGCTTACTGCTTATAAACTCCGGCATGGCGCCCCTTAAAAAATATTTTACAGGTCAAGCTGTAATGCCGGGTAACCGTGCTACTACCTGCCAAAAGTGTATAAGAACGCCGGACATAGAGCGTGTTGGCATAACTGCAAGGCATGGTACATTTTTCGAAATGTTGGGCAACTTCTCCTTTGGCGATTATTTCAAGGAGGATGCCACAAAATGGGCATGGGAATTTTTGACTGAATGTCTTGAAATACCTAAGGAATTGCTGTATATTACGGTGTATGAGGATGATGACGAAGCGTGGGATATCTGGGTAGAAAAGCGTGGAATTGACCCTAAAAACATGAAAAGACTGGGCAAGGAGGACAATTTCTGGGAGATTGGCTCCGGTCCTTGCGGGCCGTGCTCCGAGATATATTTTGACCGTGGAGAAAAATATGGCTGCGGCAAGCCCGATTGCGGCGTAGGCTGTGAGTGTGACAGATATATCGAAATTTGGAATCTTGTATTCACACAGTTTATTTCCGATGGCAAGGGCAATTATGAAAAGATGGCAAAGGGCAACATTGATACCGGTATGGGTCTTGAGAGACTTGCTTGTGTTATGCAGGGCGTTGACAACCTTTTTGAGGTCGACTCCATCGCTAATATCATCAAGGAGGTTGAACGCATTTCCGGCGTAAAATATAAAGCAGATGCTAAAACCGACATATCCATTCGTGTTATAACCGACCATATCAGAAGCACAGTGTTCATGATTGGTGACGGCGTAATACCCAGCAATGAAGGCAGAGGTTATGTGCTGCGCCGTTTGCTGCGCCGTGCAGCACGTCACGGAAGAATGATTGGTATAAAAGGAATGTTCCTAAACGAGCTTTGTGACACTGTTATCGACCAAAGTAAATTTGCTTATCCGGAGCTGTATGAAAACCAAGAGTATATCAAAAAGATTATCTTGACCGAGGAGGAGCGCTTTGATAAGACCATCGACCAAGGTATGGCTATATTGTCAAACCTTATCGAGAATATTGAAAAGACTGCCAGCAGCGCCAAGGACAAGATTTTATCCGGCGTGGAAGCCTTCAAATTAAATGATACCTTTGGCTTTCCATTTGACTTAACAAAAGAAATTGTTGAGGAGCGTGGAATAAAAATTGATGAGGAAGATTTTAAAAAGCGCCTAAAAGAGCAGGCGGCAAGAGCCAGAGAAGCTCGCAAAAAGAACAATAATGTAAGCTGGGCAGATGATTTATTCAAGGACTTGACCCTTAAACCAACAGAATTTTTAGGGTATGATGAGCTTACATCAAAATGCAATATAATTTCGGTTGCCTATGATGGAGAGTTTTGCGATGTTGTAGCAGTAGACGAAAACCCTAAAGAAGATGTGCTTGTGGTACTGGACAGAACACCGTTTTATGCGGAATCCGGTGGACAGATTGCAGACACTGGGCTTATAAAGACAGAAACAGGGGAATTAAAAGTGCTTGACTGCCGTAAAACTGCAAAAGGGTTTTACGTACACACCTGCACACTGGAAAAAGGTTTTGTCAAGGTGATGACACAAGGCTCTGCGGAAGTTGACCCTATGATAAGAAATTCCATACAGAGAAACCATACGGCTGCTCACCTTTTACAAGCCGCTTTGCGCATTACCTTGGGAAACCATGTTCACCAGTCCGGTTCCTATGTAGATGCAGGGAGAATGCGCTTTGACTTTACACACTTTAGCGCTGTAACTCCCGAGGAGGTTTCAAAAATTGAGGCAATTGTAAACGGAGCAATTTTGAAAGCTATAGATGTAAACACTGCGGTTATGGATATTGAGGAAGCAAAAAAATCAGGAGCAATGGCGCTGTTTGGAGAAAAATATGGCTCTGTGGTTAGAGTTTTAAAGATCGGTGATGTTTCTACTGAGCTTTGCGGCGGTACCCACGTAAAAAATACAGCACAGCTAGGCTTATTTAGAATAGTGTCTGAGTCGGGTGTTGCAGCAGGCGTAAGAAGAATAGAGGCTGTGACGGGAATAGGCGTACTCCAATTGTTCAAAGAAAAACAGGATATAATTGATGAGGCATGTAAAAACTTAAAACTGTCAAACGGACATGAGCTAGTGGCAAAAACAGCATCAATGATGCTGGATATGAAGGCAATGCAGTCGGAGATTGAGTCTTTGAAATCGGAAATTGCCAAGGGGCAGATAGCCGGCTTATTTGAAAATCCTATTGATGTTGCAGGGCTAAAGGTATTCACGGGATATTTTGGAGGTACCTCAGGGGATGCGCTAAGACAGATGTGCTTTATGATAAGAGACAAGGTGGCAAGCTCGGTGGTTGTTCTTTGCGGAGAGCAGGAGGGCAAGGTTACAATAGCTGCAATGTGTGGTGCTATAACGGTGGAAAAAGGCATTAAGGCAGGGGCACTGGTACGTGCAGTTGCAGCAGTGACAGGCGGTTCAGGCGGCGGCAAGGCTGATTTTGCAATGGCAGGGGTAAAGGACACAAGCCTTGTGGATGAGGCATTGGCGAAGGTTCCGGAAATTATAAAAACTATGCTATAAAAGCACAGTGAAATAAATGGAGGTATGGCTATGGATTGTATTTTTTGTAAAATTGCAAGGGGCGAAATACCGTCAACGGTGGTTTATGAGTCGGAGGATATTTTAGCATTTAATGATATTGACCCCCAAGCGCCTGTTCACATTGTTATAATACCAAAGGAGCATATTGCATCGCCGGCAGAAATAACTCAAGAAAACTACCAAATTGCGGGCAAGATGTTTTTGGCGGCAAGTGAGATAGCTAAAAAGCTGAACCTTGAAAAAGGTTACAGAGTAATAGCAAACTGCGGTGAAGACGGTGGACAGTCGGTGGGACATCTGCATTTTCATGTGCTGGCAAAACGTAGCCTTAAATGGCCTCCGGGCTAAATGCTATGTATAATGTGAGGCGACCGCTGGCAACTATAGGCTTTTCATTTTTAGCGGCAAGCTGCATTACGCTGACAGTGCCAAGAGAGTATGTATATATTCTTTTGGCACTGTTAGCTTTGCTACTGCCAATACACTACTTTACAGCAAAAAGATACACAAAACATCTTTCACTTATTTTGGCGGTGTCGCTGATAGCTACAGCGTACACCATTACATATAATGATACTTACCAAGAAAAAATAAACGCCATCTCCACTGATAAACAAAATTATAGTGGCTACATAACGCAAAGAAGCTCGATGGTAGCGCCGGCATCATACACCTTGCAATTAGTTGACACTAACACCGGAAAGGACACTTACGCTGTTAAATTCTTTTACACTGAAGAATTGGAAATAGGGGATACCGTCACAGTTACAGGTAAATTTTCAAAATTTAAAACATCAAAATATGATTTTTCAGCCTATTTTAATAATATAAAAGGGAACATATCTGCCCTAAAAGTGTCTCCCGTAGATATTAAATTCAGCAGTTACAATAGACTAACTCTTGCAATAAAACAAAAATTGCTGTGGAAAGCTAAAGACCTTTACAGCGGCAAAACCGAACCACTGGTGTGGTCTATGGGATATAGTGACAAGACCTTGCTGCCATATTCCTACACTGACCTTTTTTCTGCGGCAGGAATTTCTCATGCGCTAGTCGTGTCGGGCTTTCATGTGATAATACTCATGAGCTTTTTAAATATGGCAGTGCATTATATACCTATACATAAGAAGATAAAAAATGTACTGGTTGCCATTGCGGTGTTTATATTCATGTCCATCATAGGCTTTTCACCGTCCATTGTAAGGGCAGGAGTTATTGCAATACTTGCATTAGTACTGACTAACTTCAAGAAAAGCCCAGATAACATCACAACATTAGGGCTTATCGTGCTTATCACAACGGTCACAAGCCCATATGCTGCGAGGGATATTGGATTGCTGTTGTCCTACAGCGCCTGTCTTGGAATTATAGCCGGGGGCAACATAGTTAAAGACAAAGCACTTACAAGCTGGCAGCAGGGTTTAGTTTCAACAACTGCGGCAATAGTGTTTATGATGCCTGTTCTAAGCTTTTCAGGCATGGAGGTCACCATACTTTCCCCGATTTTCAATCTGTTATTGCTGCCATTTATAAGTGTTATTTGTGGGCTTTCATTCTTCACGCCAATCATAGCGTGTCTAGGTCCAATTGGAAAAATAATAAATATTATCCCAGTATTTATTAATTCCGTTGCAATGAATTTTTTATTGACGGCTTTAAATTTAATAAGTGATGTGTTTAATTTTGCACTCATAAATGTTGGCGACAAAGCCATTTTAGTTATTTGCATTGGCATGGCAGTGGGCGCCGCCATTGGATTTATACAGTTTAAAAACCGTAAAGCAATAAAATTATTTGCTGTTACTGTAGCTTTAATTGGGTTTTTATGCTATAATTCTTTGAATTCGAATATCATTACCGTCACCGCTTTTGATTCAGGGCGGGAAGGCTCTTTTCTAATTAGCAGTGATGCCGGAAACACCCTTGTTTTGTCGGAGTTTTCTACGGCAGCAAAGCTAAAAAAGAGACTAGCCATATCAAATAAAACAAAGTATGACGATGTTGTCATCTGCTCTAAAGAAAAGTTAAACACCTATGCGATTGAGGACATAGCGGAAAGTATTGTGGATATGTCCCTGTCAAAAGAATATAAAAATGGTCACATGAAGATATCAAGTAGCATAACGGATAAGAAAAAAGAGTATCGGATGGATATTAGCGGCGTGGTGATTTATTTTGGACATCAAAAGGTGGCAGTGTTAGAGCAAGCCGGCGCAGATTTTTATTTTTTAGGGAATGACAAACCAGAATGTGCCTGCGCACAAAATATTTATATCTTCGGAAACACACCAAAATGGATGAAGATTGAGAATATCCAAGAGCTTACCTCCGATTTAACTATTAAAATAAACACCAAAACCGGGGAATATAAAATTATAAAGGATGTGTATAATTTTGGCTATGAGCTATAAACTTACAGATAAAGAAATGAAAAAAATTTGGCTTGTTATATCCAGCGATGGGTTTGTGATAAGCGATAATTTAAGGATAATATTAAAAATATCTGAAAAAAGCGGCATAGGAGAGGACAGCGTTACGGTGTTTTCAGGAGCCAAAATTGATTTCAATGAAATTCAAGACCTTTCCCAGACGGTTAGCTTTTTTGGTGATAGGCTTATCATAATAAAAGATTTTGACATAACGGACTTAAATGATGAAGAATTAGATAACTTGTGCAATATTATCGAAGGCGCACAGGGAACATATTTTGCGGTTATGTCTACCTGTGAGGATATGAAAAAGCTTACGGGCGCAAAATACAATAGAATAATTTCCCTCGCTCAAAAAGACGGAATTTACCATCTGATAAAGGACATTGACGAAAAATATTTGATTGACGGCATAGTTGCCTGCGGAAAAGAACTGGGGGCAACGGTGGAAAAAGACGTGGCAAAATACATTATACAAAATGTGGGTAAGGACATGGGGCTTTTAGTGAATGAGACGGCAAAATATGCTGCCGCCTGCAACTATTCTGTTATAGATAAAGGCATTGTAGACTCTGTGGGGATAAAAACGGTTGAAGCCAGCGTTTTTGACATAATTGATTTGATATGCAATAAAAAGCCCATTAAAGCAGTGGAAACATTAAACAAATTGTTTTACCTTGGGGCGGATGAAATCGCTATTTTAGGGGCGTTATCCACAAGCTTTGTGGACATTCACCGCTGTAAACTAGCACAGGCAAAGGGGCTTAGCTACACGACGGTGCACAAGGATTTTGAGAAAAGCTCCAATCCATACCGATACCAAAAGGCTATGGCAAACTCCGGAAAATTTTCATTGGAAGCTTTAAATTCAATTCTCAAGCTGCTGTTAGACACTGATATAGCAATGAAAAGCTCCTCAGCAGACAAAAAACAGGCTCTGGGCATATTGACAACTCAGATAATCGCCAAAGGAATGAATTAAATTATGGAAAAAATCAAGGTAAATCAAGTTGTCGTAGTAGAGGGGAAATATGATGCTATAAAATTAGACAGCATCATTGAAGGTTTGATAATACCGGTTAATGGGTTTTCAATATTTAAAGATGAAGAAAAAAAATTAATTTTAAAGCAATTGGGCACAAAAAATGGTATAATTCTTGTTACAGACTCGGATACCGCCGGCTTTAAAATTAGAAATTATCTGCGAAATATCTGCAAAAAAGCGAACATTATAGATGTTTATATACCCAATATAGAGGGAAAAGAGCCACGAAAGGCAGAGCAATCCAAAGAGGGCTTTTTAGGGGTCGAGGGGGTCAGTAAGGAGATACTGCTAAAATGTTTTAGAGACGCCGGAATTTCCGCAACGCCGGAAACCGTCGCTAAAAAAGGAAACCTTACCTACACAGACCTGTATCTATTAAAGCTGTCCGGAACAGACAATTCATCAAAAAACAGACAAAAACTTTGTGAAGTAATGGGAATTCCCTACAAGCTATCCAAAAAATCATTTTTAGAGGTACTTAATAGAATGACAGACAAAGAAAATATTCAAGCAATATTAAAAGACGAAAAGCCAACGCTTTTCTGGGATTTTCATGGCACATTAACGCTGCATTTGCATCAATGGACAGACTGTGCATACGAGCTAATCAATACTAATTTTCCACAGCTTGGCATAACACATGAGACAGTGTGTGAAAATCTTGACGGCAAATGTTTGCCATGGTATACCTACCCTAATAGGGACACCCGCCATCTATTGCCCAATGACGGATGGTGGACAAGCTGCAATAATGAGCTGTTTAAAATGTTTGTAGCCTGCGGATTGTCAGAGCAACAGGCAGAGCTTGTGTACACTAAGGTAAGACCCTATCTGGTGGATGTGAAAAACAACCCTCTGTATGACGACACAAAAGCTGTGTTGGGGGAGCTGAAAAACAGAGGATATAAAAATTATTTAGTTTCCAATAACTATCCCGAATTGGATGAGGTCATGGATAAGTTAGAATTAACTAACTATTTTGAAGATATGGTTATATCGGGGAAAATAGGGTATGATAAGCCACGCAAGGAGATATTTGAAATTGCAAAAAATGTGGCTAATAATCCAAAAGAGTGTATAATGATAGGCGATAATATAAATGATGATATTCATGGCGCAAAGGCGTGTGGGTTTAAAACTATTTGGATAGCAAAAAAGGGCAAGGAAGATAAAGATGCAGATTACGTGTGTGAGGAGCTATCGGAAATTTTGGATATTTTGAAAGGATAATTTATGGATATAAAATCATATTGGAAAACTGCATCAAAGGAGCTAAAAAATGTAAAATCTTTGACGGGAACAGCTATGCTTGGTGCACTAAACCCTGTATTGGATATGATGACCATAACAATCAATCAATTTTTATACATAAGCTTTTCGTCGCTGGCTCTAGCCGTTTGTGGCTTTTTGTACGGGCCGGTGCTGTCAGGACTATCGGCTGTTTTCGTTGATATTTTAAAGTATATGGTACACCCAAAGGGACCGTTTTTTATAGGATTTACCTTTAATGAATTTTTAATAGGGGTTATCTATGGGCTGTTTTTCTACAAAAAAAATATAACCTTGAAAAGAGTGGTTGCCGCTAAGGGTACAACTGTGCTATTAATAAATTTCTTTCTTACACCGTTGTGGCTATCCATTATGTACGGAAAAGCCTTTAAAATTATGGTGGCGGCACGTCTTGTAAAAAATGCACTTTTATTTCCCATTGACGTGGCGGTACTGTATATGCTATTAAAATTTACCCAGACAAATATTAAAAAAATCAGAAAAGATTAAGGGAATACCAGAGGGGTTGTATAGTGTTTTATTGGATAATATCGTTGGGTCTTATAATGTATTCGGCGGTCAAAAAAATATATATCGGTTACACTTTAACGGTAGTGCTGCTTATATTTTGCGGCGTGTGCTTAAAAAACGGGAAAACCTACGCAGATTTAAAGCTGTATTTTGATGACGGCATAAAAAAAGGGTTAATTGTCTCGAAAATGTTGATTTTTATTGCAATAAACACGTCAATGTGGATGGCGTCAGGCTGCATAGCAACACTTTTGTTTTACAGTACAAAGGTGATAATTCCATCGCTTTTTCTGCCCATCTGCTTTTTGATTTGCGGAGCGTTTTCACTTTTACTGGGCAGCGCCTTTGCTACGGCGGC
>JAVWUR010000053.1:0-14261 GCA_036667055.1 Oscillospiraceae bacterium | reverse complement strand
CTGGGCTTATAGAGCTTTGTAAAAAGTACGCTACTTTTTGTTTTGCCACTATGTACTGTGCTTTTGAAGCTTATTATGTTAAAAATCGTGATAGTTCAAATACACCGACAGCCGAAAATCAATGTTTTCACATCCACGAAAACGACTTATAAAAATCCGCTTATTTTTTGAGAAAAAAGCCTTAAAAATGGCAATGTCATCGGCATTTCTGCCGATGACATCTTTTACTACCAATTCTTATGGTGCGGGTAACAGGACTTGAACCTGCACGTCTTACGACACTAGATCCTAAGTCTAGCACGTCTGCCAATTCCGCCATACCCGCGTGAATTACTTGTTTAGTATACTACAGGTATAGTGCTTTGTCAATAAAAACTTTTATTTATTTTCTCTTGTTACCGAATACTCCATTTGTTCAACTGAGGTGCAGCTTGTTTTATGTTTTTTTCTATTTGTTCAAGCTTTTTACATTTTGAGCGGAAAACAGCACTGCTGCTCTTGATGCGTCAAATGTTGTTCCTCCCTGCATGAAGGTTGTATATGGTGGGCGTATTGGTGCATCGCAGCTAAGCTCTATGGAGGAGCCCATTGTAAATGTGCCCGCCGCCATAATTACCTTATCATCGTACCCCGGCATTGTCCACGGCTCCGGCACTGCAAAGCTGTCTATTGGGCTCATATTTTGTATGCCTTGGCAGATGGCAATCAAATTTTCAGGAGTTCTTGCTGCTATTGAGGTTATTATATCATTCCTCGGCTCTGTGTACTTTGGCTCCGTTGCAAATCCGATTTTTTCATATAAACAGGACGCATAAATGCTGGTTTTTATGGCATTTGCCGTTATCATTGGCGCATAATATAAGCCTATGTACATATCCCTTAAAATATCCATCCCACACCCTATTTCCCTGCCTGTTCCGGGTGCTGTTAACCTATGCCCACACAGTTCTACCAAGTCATGTCTGCCGGCAATATATCCGCCTGTTGGCGCAACACCGCCACCCGGATTTTTTATAAGCGAGCCAATTATCAAGTCCGCACCATACTCACACGGCTCTTTTATCTGACAAAACTCTCCGTAGCAATTGTCCACCGTCACGATAATATTTGGGTTTGTCGACCGTGCCGCATTGGAAATTTGCTGTATATCCTCTAATGAAAGCGCCTTTCTTGTAGCGTACCCACGACTTCTCTGAATGTGGCAGACCTTGGCTGTTTTTGCCGCCGCTGCAATTTGTACTAAGTCCGGCTGTGAGCTTGGCAGCAGCTCCACTTGACTATATTTTATGCCATATTCCATCAATGAGCCGCACTTGGTTCCATCAATGCCTATCACCCCTGCCAGTGTATCGTAGGGCTTGCCTGTTGCGCACATCAATGTGTCTCCCGCTCGCAGCACCCCAAAAAGCGCCACCGTCAATGTGTGTGTCCCCGACATAAAGTTATGTCTGCATAACGCATCCTGTGCCCCCACTATCTCGGCAAAAAGTCCATCTAAACCGTCTCTGCCCTTGTCGTCATAACCATATCCGGTTGTTCCCACAAGATGCTGCGCAGAAATTTGCTTGTCTCGAAAAGCCTTTAAAACTTTTAACTGGTTGTACTGCTGAATGTCATCCACCTTGTCAAAATACGGCTTACAAAGCTCCAAAGTTTCCTTGTCTGCCGCCATCAACTCATCACTTATATCGAAAAATTTATTTATCATTTTGTCTTCCTTAAAATTTATTTATTGTAATCTTTCCCACCGTCTCAAAGCCTGCCCTGCCATAAAAACCGCACAATGGTTTTTCACATTTCAGCACTATTCCTCTGTCCCCTTTTTGGGATATTATGTGGGATAGGATTTTATTTGCCATGCCGCTACCACGAAACTCTTGAGCGGTAGAGACAAGGGTTATATATTCTTCATTGCCAAAATAGTCTGTAGCAACAGCACCGCTGGCAATCTTTTCACCATTTTTTATATAGTATATGTTGGATATTCCACCATTGACCTTGCGCACAAAATTTGCATACACATTGTCAAAGCTCAAGCCCTCAAAATTTTCGCAGCAAAACTTTATGAAGGGATATATATTTTCATTTTTAATGATATTTTCCTGTGGCTTTGGAATATCCCCCAAATGCCGCATAATCATCAGCTCTTTATCCGTTTTAAGCGGTATATCCTCTCGCTGACTTTCTATGGTGCTAACACCAAAAAAATGGCAAAAGGACAATAGCTGCTCAATATCATCTCCCCTAGCCTCTCCGCATAAGGTCACATTCACCCCGGAAAGCATGAAAGCGCAGTTGTTTAAAATGTAAAAGCTGTTAGTTATAGACTTTTTTTGTGTCTGATAGTCTGCGTATATCTTTTGTCCTAAAAATCCCGAAGCAAAAAGTATGTCGGTGAATTTTTTGTCATATGCCAAAGCATTTTCAATCATAGTGCATTGACAAGTGCTTTAAAATGTAACCCTCTCTCTTCGAAGTTAGGGTACAAATCAAAGCTTGCCGATGCCGGAGACAGGCTAACTATGTCTCCTTTGCCTGTGTTGTCATACATTATTTTCACCGCTTGCTCCATAGTTTCTGCGTGTAAAATTGTCAGCGCCTTTTCGTCAAACTCCGGGTGCTCCCGCACAACCTTTTCAATTTTAGGCCCTGTTTTGCCCATGACCACCAGCAGCCGCACATGGTCGATAATCTCCTTTGCCAATGGCTCATATGGAATGTTTTTATCATATCCGCCGGCAATAATGCAAATTTTTTGAGGAAAAGAGCGCAACCCAGCAATGGTTCTCGTTGGGCTGGAGGCGATGGAATCGTTAAACCAACAGACGCCGTTAAGCTCTCTCACCGGCTCAATTCTGTGCTCTACTCCTTTAAATTCCCTTGCTACCTTTGCCATAATCTCCATTGGCACATCGCCCTCTACCGCACAAAATGCCGCCAGTAGATTTTCCAAATTGTGCAGCCCACGCAGTGCTACTTCGCTTTGGTGAAGTACTTTTTTTCCGTTTAAGCTTAGGTATCCCTGCTCATCAATGCACCCGCCCTTGTCAAGCTGTGTAAGCCGAGAAAAAAATACCGTTTGCCCCTTTACATCCCTTTGCATACCTCTGGAAATCTCGTTTTCATACCCCAGCACCGCCTTGGAATTAGCCTTTTGATGGAGCAAAATATTCCTTTTTGCATCAATATATTCCTGCATATCCTTGTGGTGGTCAAGATGGTTTGGTGAAACATTCGTTACCACCGCAACATCGGGGCTTTGTTTCATGGATATTAGCTGAAAACTGGACAATTCAACCACTGCATAGTCGTTCGGCTTTACATCATCAATTATCGGCAGCAATGCCTTGCCAATATTACCCCCAAGATGTACTGTGTTTCCGCTCTCCTCCAACATTTTAGCTATAAGGCTTGTGGTAGTAGTCTTTCCGTCCGAGCCTGTCACCCCATACATTTTACAGGGGCACAATTCAAAAAATAATTCCATTTCGCTAGTTATCTTCGCCTTGCTTGATTGTGCCTGAAGCTCCTTTGTGAAAAACTCAAAGCCCGGTGTGCGCATAATAATATCTTGATTTTTTATTCCGTCAAGATAATTTTCTCCCAAGGACAGCTGTACCTTTAGTGCCTTTAATGTGTTGGCATACTCCCCAAAATCTTCCAGCCGCTTTTTGTCGCAAAGTGTTACAATGGCACCTTTGGCGCAAAAAATTTCAATTAACTTTTTATGGCTGACCCCTGCCCCTATAAAAGCAACTCGCCTGCCCTTTAACTGTTCCCAAAACTCTTGTATTTGAATATCCATATATACCCCTTAAAATATTTATAATATATATAGTATTATATAATCATACTGATATTATATCAACCATATTTGATATTTGCTGTATAAATCTCCAAAAAATCTTTTTTATTACTATATTTTTTATCTATGGCTACAATACTAATAAAAAATATTGCACTGTATACCGCAAAATGATAAACTATGTGAATACGCTATATAATACATTATATATGCACAACTTTGGGGGAGTATTTATGACTTTTGATTTTGACAGCATTTTTGGAGCTAAACTTTTCAGCGATGCCATTATGAAGGAGCGTTTGACCGCACCAACCTATGAAGCTCTGCGAAAGATACGTGACGAGGCTATGATATGGGACAGCGCCGTGGCTGACGAGGTTGCCGGAGTTATGAAAACTTGGGCGCTTGAAAACGGCGCCACCCATTTTGTCCATTGGTTTTCTCCCCTCACCGGAACAAACAGCGGCAGACATGACAGCTTTTTAGACGGTGCCAATAAAGATGGCACACCCATTGTCAAATTTTCCGGCAAACTGCTTTCCACCGGTGAGAGTGATGCCTCCAGCTTTCCCTCTGGTGGCTTGCGCTCCACCTTTGAAGCGAGAGGCTACACTGTGTGGGACGTGACAAGCCCCTGCTTCGTCATGGGTACAACCCTTTATATTCCAACAGCTTTTTGCTCCTTTACCGGAGAAGCTCTCGACCAAAAAACTCCCCTTTTGCGTTCAACTCAGGCAGTGTCAAAGCAAACCTTGCGAGTTCTGCACCTGCTTGGCTACACCGATATAAAAAGCGTAAAACCCACAATGGGAGCAGAGCAAGAATATTTTTTAGTGGATAAAAGCTTTTTTGACAAGCGTCTGGATTTAAAAATCACTGGAAGAACTATTTTTGGTGCTAAACCCCCAAAGGGTCAGGAGATGGGCGACCATTATTATGGCAATACCAAGGAGCGTGTTCGAGAGTTTATGCGGGATGTTGACTTGCGGCTGTGGGAGCTTGGAGTGCCAGCAAAAACGGAGCACAATGAAGCTGCCCCTGGGCAATTTGAAGTTGCCTGTGTATATAGCGAGGCAAACATCGCCTGTGACCACAACCAGATAGTTATGGATGTTTTGCGCCGAGTTGCCTTGCAGCATGACCTTGCCTGTCTAATCTATGAAAAGCCCTTTATTGGGATAAATGGCAGCGGCAAGCACAACAACTATTCTCTTGCCACCAGCACAGGCGAAAATCTATTAAACCCCGGCAAAAACCCCGAGGAAAACATTAAGTTTCTGCTGACACTTGCCGCTTTCCTGCGTGGTGTGGATGAACACGCCGACCTTTTGCGCCTTTGTGCTGCCACAAGCGGCAACGATTTTCGTTTAGGCGCTCATGAGGCTCCCCCTGCCGTAATTTCCATATACCTTGGGGATTATCTACAGGGTGTACTGGAAAAAATCGCCCACGGAGACAAGTCTCACAATGCTGACGGCAAACGTGAGCTTTTGCTTGGCGCAAAGGCGCTGCCGCTTTTAACCACTGACGAAAACGACCGAAACAGAACCTCACCCTTTGCGTTTACCGGCTCAAAATTTGAATTTCGTATGGTGGGCTCCTCACAGCCACTTGGCTTTGTCAACGCAATTATCAACGCCATGGTGGCAATAAGTATGCGTGATTTTGCCCACGAGCTAGAGCTTGCCGATGATAAATTGGCACGAGCATACGAGCTTGTGGCAGAGGTTTACTCAAAGCACAAACGCATAATTTTTAATGGAAACGGATATACGCAGGAATGGCTGGAGGAAGCAAAGCGCCGTGGTTTACCTAACATTAAAAGCACTATTGATGCCATCCCTGCCATTATAAAACCGGAAAATATGGCGTTTTTGGCAAAGGCGAAAACCTTCTCGGAGGCAGAATGTCATTCACGCTATGAAATTATGTTTGACAACTATATAAAAACTATAAATGTAGAGCTGAACACCGCCGTTGAAATGGTGGAGCGGTCTATACTCCCAGCCGGAATTAAGTATATCGGGCGCCTTGCAAAGGGCAATTATTTTTGCGAACAGGCAGGCACAATCAGCCAAACCGCTGTAAAATCTCAACGTGACATTGCAAATTTAATTGACAAGGTTTCCGACCAATGTGACGAGCTGAAAGCTGCCCAAAAAGCCGCTTTGAGTGAAGCTTCCTTGGAGCAAAAAGCCACCGAAATTCACCGTGTATACAGCATATTACTTGCGGATTTGCGCCAGAGCGTGGACACCCTTGAAACACTTATGCCTAAAAAAGATTGGCCCATGCCCGATTACACCGACCTGCTGTTTTATCTGTAAAATATTTGCAAATAAACCCTTTTGCTTATCAAAGCTGCCGCAACTTTTTGTTCGGCAGTTTTTTACTTTTTCTTTCCATCATTTTTTTGTATATCCACTGTCAAAAGGGAAAAGCTAAAGTAAATTGTTCCATATGTTGTAGCGGCGATAGCTGTACAGATAACAATATGGCGCATTAAATATTTTAGCGGAGGAAATGTATGAATTCCATTTGGACAAGGAGCTGTAGCATAGACCCAAGACCCCCTTTACAAGGAGATTTAGCGGCAGAGGTTGTTGTTATCGGAGGTGGGCTTGCCGGAATTTTGACAGCTTATAAGCTGAAGGAGCTGGGTAAAAATGTAGTTGTGCTGGAGGCAAACCGTATTGCCTCGGGGCAAACCAAAAATACAACCGCCAAAATAACTGCTCAGCATGGCGCTATCTATCAAAAGCTGATGGAGACTGTGGGAAAGGACAAGGCTGGTGAATATGCCCTTGCCAACAGCCGTGCGGTAGCTGAATATAAACGCATAATTGATAAACATTCCATCTCCTGTGACTATGAGGAGAAGGATGCCTATTTGTATTCTTTAAACAACGAGCATATATTACGGCAGGAAGCGCAGTGCGCCGCTTTGCTTGGTCTGCCGGCAAGCTTTGTTACACGCTCCGCTCTGCCCTTTCCTGTGGCAGGGCTTGTAAAATTTGAGTGCCAAGCGCAGTTTAATCCTTTAAAATTCATAGCTGGGATAGCAAAGGATTTGACAATCTACGAGGACACTCGAGCAATATCGGTAAGCGGCAACACCATCAAGACAAACAGAGGAATTGTCACGGCAAAACAAATTGTATTCGCCTGCCATTTTCCTTTTATAAACGTACCCGGACTATATTTTGCACGTATGCATCAGGAGCGTTCCTATGTTATCGCATTGGAAAATGCCCCAAGCCTTGATGGTATGTTTATCTCTGCTGACGAAAAGGGATATTCCTTTCGCAACTATAAAAGCTATCTTTTCCTCGGTGGTAAAAACCATCGCACAGGCGAAAACTCCAAAGGCGGCAGCTATGATGAATTGGAAAGTCAGGCAAGAAAATGGTTTCCAAAAAGCCATGTAGCCGCCCGCTGGTCTGCTCAGGACTGCATGACCGCCGACAACATTCCTTATATTGGCAAATACTCCCCCGGCATCCCCTCTTGGTACGTTGCCACCGGATTTAACAAATGGGGCATGACCACCTCACTTGCGGCAGCTAACATTTTATCCGACCTTATCTGCGACATCAAAAATCCCTTTGGCGCTGTTTTTGCCCCCACTCGTTTTTCCTTTGAGGACATTCCAAAAATCGCCATGGAAGGTGCCCAAGCTGTTAAAGCTCTGGCACGAGAAAATATATTCATCCCACCCACAATTTTAAAAAACTTAGCCATAGACCATGGTGGAATTGTTGACCTTGATGGAAAAAAGGTAGGTGTTTACAAGGCTGTAGACGGCAAAGTTTACGTTGTTAACACACGCTGCCCCCATCTTGGCTGTCAAGTGGAGTGGAACCCCGATGAAAAAAGTTGGGACTGCCCCTGCCACGGCTCTCGCTTTGACTACACAGGGCGGCTTTTAGACAATCCTGCCCAGGAGGATATCACCATTGAATAGTTATTTTGAAGGCTGTTATTTCAAAGTGCAAAATGACACGCAAGCCCTTGCCCTTATCCCCGCTTTTCACATTGATGGTTGTGGCAATAAATCCTCCTCTTTGCAGCTGATAACCCCGAATTTTACCGGCTGTAAATGGTTTCCCCGACACAGCTTTCATAGCTTGCGCAAGCCGCTAAGCATTAACTTAGATGGCAATATATTCAGCCGACACGGCATATTGATTGATGTTGACGCACCGGATTTTTCCGTGAAAGGCAGGTTGAAATTTGAAAATTTAACCCCCCTCACCTACAACATTATGGGGCCTTTTTGTTGTGTGCCCTTTATGGAATGTCGCCACAGCATCTTTAGCATGACGCACACGGTAACAGGGCGTCTTGTTGTAAACGGTGAAATTCATAAATTTGACTCTGCTGTGGGGTATATTGAGGGGGACAGAGGAAGCTCTTTCCCTAGAAATTATGGGTGGACACAATGCAATTTTTTTGATGAAAGCCCAGCCTCCATCGTTCTGTCCATGGCTGATATTCCCTTTGGTATAACCCACTTTACCGGTATTATAGCCGTCGTTTTTTGGCGTGGAAAGCAGTACCGCCTTGCCACCTATCTTGGTGCCCAGCCCATGGCTATTCAAAATGGCACGCTGTGCGTAAAGCAAGGGGATTACACCCTTACCGCAACCCTCTTGACAACCCACTCAACGCCCCTATATGCCCCTGTAAGTGGAAACATGACTCGTTTAATAAAGGAAAATATAGCTTGCACCGTTTACTATCGCTTTTCAAAGGGCGGCATGGTGCTCTTTGATTTTGTCTCCCATCAGGCGGCATTTGAGTATGAATACCCACAATAGCCCGATTTTATCTACTGTTAATCTATCGGATTTATAAATCCGCTGTGCCCAATTAACAGCCGACCTTTAACAGGGACAGTTTCCTAATAAAAAAGCTTTATAATAAGGCTCTATAATAAATGGGCTCTATAATAAATGTTGAGGTGCCACGAATAGAACCTAAAAATAATACAGTCTCCCTATCGGTGTAAAACCGCACAATAGGGAGACTGCCTTTTATGTCGTGCTAATAATTGTCACTTTTGCCCATAGTAAGCATTTTCTCCGTGTTTTCTAAGATAATGCTTGTCAAGCAGCTGTTTTTGCATACTGTAAACATCTTTTTTTATCGCCATATCATGCCATGCCATAAAAGATATTTCTTCCAGCACTACACTGTTGTGCACCGCATTCATTGGGTCTGTACCCCAGGTAAATGGACCGTGGCTATGTACCAACACCGCTGGTATTTCATCTGGGTTTTTGCCCTGAAAGGTCTCGGCTATCACAAGCCCTGTCTGCCTTTCGTAGTCGTCTTTAATCTCCTTCGCCGACATCCGTCTGGTGCAGGGAATTTCTCCGTAAAAATAATCTGCGTGGGTAGTTCCGAGAGGAATTATGCTTAAACCCGCCTGTGCCATTGTTGTCGCCCATCGGCTGTGTGTATGTACAATTCCGCCTATATTTGAAAATGCCTTGTACAGTTCAAGATGTGTTGGCGTATCGGAGGATGGCTTTAGATTTCCACTTACAACTTTTCCGCTCATAAGGTCAACCGCCACCATATCCTCCGGCCTCATCTCATCATACTCAACGCCGCTGGGTTTAATAACAACTATTCCCCTTTCTCTGTCTATACCCGAAACATTCCCCCAAGTAAAGGTCACCAGCTTGTGCTTTGGCAGCATTAGGTTTGATTTAAAAACCTGCTGTTTAAGTTCCTCTATCATCACTTTCACCTTAGTTTATTTTAGTTTCCACGCAAGGTCTGCAAGGAACAATTCCTTTTCCAGACTTTCTATTGTGGTGTCCTTTGTTATGTGCACAAATTCAATATCCATCATCCTTGCAAAGTCCTGCATCTGCTGCGCTGTCACGTCATAGCTAAGCACCGTGTGATGTGCGCCGCCTGCTGTTATCCATGCTTCAGCTCCCGTCAACAGGTTCGGCATGGCTTTCCACATCACTCGTGCCACCGGCAGGTTAGGCATGGCATAAATTGGTTTTACACACTTTATGTCTTGACAGATAAGCCTTAGCCGTCCGCCCATATCCACTAAGCTTACCACTATGGCATCGCCGGGATGACCTTCAAAAACTAGCCTTGCCGGATCGCCCTTTCCGCCTATTCCCAAGGGGTGAACCTCTATTTTAGGTCTTTGTGCCGCAACAGATGGACATACCTCAAGCATATGTGCCCCCAAAGAGTACTCGCTGCCACGTGTTAAATCGTAGGTGTAGTCCTCCATAAAGCTTGTGCCCCCGGTCTTGCCTTGGGACATAGCCTTCATAACAGCCGTCAATGCACTTACCTTCCAATCGCCCTCTCCGCCATAGCCGTAACCTTGCTCCATAAGCCGCTGACTGGCAAGCCCGGGGAGCTGCTCCATGCCATATAAATCTTCAAATGTGTTGGAGAATGCCTTACAACCCTCATCGTCCAACATTCTTTTTATTGCAATTTCTTCCCTCGCCTGATATTTTACACTGTCCATATTGTCCGTGTTAATATCATACTTTTCGGTGTAGGCTTTTACAAGTGACTGCACCTCCTGCTCCGTCACCGCCTCTATGCCCTCCACTAGCTTGCCTACCGGCCATGTGTTTACCTGCCAGCCAAGCTTTGCCTGCACCTCTACCTTATCGCCCTCGGTTACCGCAACGTCTCTCATATTGTCCCCAAAACGCATAACCTTTAGGGTTTTGGAAAAGCTAACGCCTGCCGCTGCCCGCATCCAGCTTCCCAATTTTTTTTGAACATCCTCATCCTGCCAATAGCCAGCAATTACCTTGCGTGGCATCCTGAGCCTTGCGCCGATAAATCCATGCTCTCTGTCTCCATGCGCCGCTTGATTAAGGTTCATAAAATCCATGTCTATCTCATCATTTGGAATTTCTCTATTGTATTGCGTGGCAAAATGGCAATAGGGTTTTTGCAGCAATGAAAGCCCATTTATCCACATTTTACTTGGGCTGAATGTGTGCATCCACGTCACTATACCGGCACAGTTGTCGTCAAAGTTAGCTTGCTTTACCACCTCTTGGATTTCCTGTTGAGTTTTCATTGTGCCTTTATAGATAAACTTACAGGGCAAAAATTCTGATTTGTTCATCTGCTGTGCCATTTCAGCCCCTCTTTTTGCAACTGTTGCAAGCACCTCATCGCCGTATAAAACCTGACTTCCTACCACGAACCAAAATTCATATTCTTTTATTTTCATACTTGATTATCCTCTGTCTTTATTTTGACTGCTGTATCTTTATGGCTTTTAAGCGCTTCATAACGTCATTTTCTCCACGTCCAAAATAATCGTGAAGCTTTTCATACTCACAAAACAGCTTGTTGTAAATTTCTACATTTTCTTCAATGGGCGTGTACACATAATCCTTTATCTTCCCCATGGTTCTCGCCGCTGTAAAGATATCCTCATGACCACCTGCCTCTTTACCTGCCGCAACGCTGGCAAAGATAGCACTCCCCAGTGCCGGCCCATTTTCGCTGCCTGCAATCTTCACAGGCATATTCAATACATCTGCATATATCTGCATCATCATTGGATTTTTTTGGCTTATGCCGCCCGAGGCAAAGAACTCTTTTACAGGAACGCCGCTCCTTATGTAATTTTCCACTATCTCTCTTGTGCCATACGCCGTTGCCTCAATCAGCGCACGGTATATCTCCTCGGGCTTTGTTGCCAGTGTCATTCCCACCAGCACTCCTGATAGGTCAACATCAACCAGCACGCTTCTGTTTCCGTTCCACCAGTCAAGAGCCAATAGCCCACTTTGTCCTGCCTTTAATGCCTGCGCTTTTTCCGTCAAAAATGTGTGTATATTTTTGTTTTCCGCCTGTGCCGCTTGGGCGTATTCCTGAGTTAAGCAGTTTTGTGTAAACCACGCAAAATGGTCACCCACACAGGATTGCCCTGCCTCGTACCCAAAATAACCCGGCATCACTCCGTCCGCCACAACGCCACACATTCCCGGCACCTGTTTTTCCTCATCGCCCATCATAATATGGCACGTTGAGGTTCCGATTATGGCTAACATCTTGCCCGGCCCATCTATGCCTACCGCCGGTACACATACATGAGCGTCCACATTTCCCACAGCCACCGCTGTACCCTCTTTTAGACCCGTCAGCTTTGCCGCAGCTTTTGTAAGCGTCCCTGCCCTGTTTCCAAGTGGTGTGATAACCGTTCCAAGCTTTTCCTCCACCACATTTTCCATACGGCTGTCCAGCGCTTTAAAAAACTCTTTTGATGGGTACCCCGTTGCCTTGTTCCACATTTCCTTGTACCCTGCCGTGCAACTGTTTCTTGTCTCCTTGCCGCAGAGCTGCCATATAATCCAATCTGCTGCCTCGATAAATCTATCCGTCGCCGCATATATTCCGGGTGCTTGTTCCAATATCTGCCACAGCTTTGGTATCGCCCACTCGCTTGAAATTTTACCGCCGTAATTGTTAAGCCATTGCTCTCCCATTTTTTCGGCGGTTTCATTTAACAGATTTGCTTTATCCTGTGCCGCATGGTGTTTCCACAGTTTTACATAGGCATGAGGTTCGTGCTCATATTGAGGCAAAAAGCATAGCGGCGTACCATCTGCCAAGGTGGGCAGTACTGTACAAGCAGTAAAATCCGTGCCAATTCCTATAACCTCCTGTGGGCTTACACCGCTTTTTTCAAGCACCTCAGGTATTGTTTTTGCCAGAACATCCAGATAATCCTGTGGATGCTGCAACGCCCAATCGTGCGAAAGCTTTTCCCCTGTGGGCAACTTTTCATCCATGACTCCGTGAGGATATTCATAAACTGCATGGGACATCTCCTGTCCTGTTATGGCATCCACCAGCACCGCTCTGCCGGAAAGTGTGCCGTAATCCACACCTATTGTATATTTTGCCATCTTTTACCTCCGTCTTGAATTGTTTTCCCGACTATTCTTTATTTGATTTTAACTGAAAAATTTTATTTTACCTTTACATACAAATGATAGCTTTGATGGCAGTCTACATGGCAAAATGGAACAAATTTTGTTTTTCCTATATAGTATTCACCCGCTGATTCACGGCGCAATTTTTGTGCTATCGTCCTATCATCTACCTCAAATTTTAGATATTCTTTACTTTCTGAAAGCGCCGCCAACACATATGGGCCGTAGCATATAGAGGCAATTTGTGGCTTGTCCGGTGTTCTGCAAAGCCATGGATTGCATAGAAAGCTTACCCATATATCGGTATTTTCCCCCAAAACAGCTATTGTTATATAACCGTTTTCCGGTAAATACTCTATTGTTTCCCCCTGTACAACCACTCTAAAGCCTTGCGCCCAATAAGGCTTACGCAGCTTTATCTTTATATTTTCCTTTGTATTTACCCTTAATTTAGCGGTGATGTTATCTACACCTTCCTCAACTGACATGGACACCCTTGTGGATTTTTTCTGCCAATTTAATTCGGAATTCAAATATAGATTTACATATATCTCATCCTCGTTGTGAAAATAAATATTTTCTTGGTACTTAAAATGGTTTTCCATTCCCGTGCCATGACAGCAGGTGTTTTCCACCAAATTAAAGGACTTTTTAGCTCCGGGGCTAGTTGGCATAAAATACGTGCTGCCCCCATTTGCTTCTGTTATGTCACCGCAGGACAATATGTGGTTATACATGGTTTTTTCGTAATAATCCATATATTCCACCCTTGGATTATACGCAAACAGCGCACCTGTTAGCTTGAGCATATTGTAGCTGGCACAGCTCTCCGCCGTTTGCTCTGTGATGTATTCTCCGATTGCGCCTGCCGCTTTGAACATCTCCGTTTCCCCTGTGCCGCCTATACTGTAGATGTGAGCGCCCGTCACCATATTCCAGAAATTTTCAGCAATGGTGTAATAGCTCTTTTCTCCTGTTACCGAAAACTGGCGAAGTGCTCCTATAATCTGTGGTATATGCTGATTTGCGTGAAGATTTCCCAGCGCATCAATATTTTGAAGCATGGGCAGATACAGCTTTTCGTTGTCAAAATATCGAGAGGCAATAAGGAACCTTTCCTCTCCCGTTATCTCGTATAAATCCGCCATTACCTCGTTCATTCCGCCATACTCTCCGGCGATATACATTGACCACATACGTGACCTTTGAGTTTCTGACAGGGGTGATAGACGATTGTACACCCACTCTCCCAGTGCTCTATACATTTCCAGCGCCTGATGGTTGTGACCGTAAAGATAGCAGTCACGCAGCCCCGCCATTATTTTATGTAGCGTATAATAGGGTGCCCAAATGGTAGGATAGGTCGTATATTTTTCCAATAAATCAAACTGTTCTTCCGAGTATGCGCTTAGAAAGCCGGGCTTGCAGTCCCCTCTTTTAGCCATGCCTTGTCGGCACTCTAAAAGCTGTGACACCATATAATCTAGCTTTTCCTTTATTTT
>JAVWUR010000052.1:0-14324 GCA_036667055.1 Oscillospiraceae bacterium | reverse complement strand
TGAATTTGTGTGGTATAATATTACAGTTATATCATAAACATAAATATTTATAGGAAAATTGCAAAAAAACTCTTGCAATTTGTGTAAAAGGATGATATTATAATAAATACTGTCACAGTATTTGAAGGAGGTGGGATCATGCCAAATATTAAATCTCAAAAAGATAGAGTAATTCAATCAGCAAAAGAAACTCTTCGTAATAAAGCTGTGAAGAGTAACCTTAAGACTGTTATCAAGAAAACAGACAGTGCTTTAGCTGCTGGTTCCGCTGATGCTGGAAAAGCTGTTATAACAGCTGTAGCCACCATTGATAAAGCTTGTTCTAAAGGTGTTCTTCATAAAAACACAGCCGCAAGAAAAGTTTCAAAAGTTATGAGACACGAAAACGCTACAAAATAATTGTAAAAATTAATCTGTCCCTTGGGGCAGTTTTGTAAAGCCGAAAAAGCAGCCGACACGAGAGTGTGTGGCCGCTTTTTTTGTGCGCTGTTTTGTGGGGAGGAGGGGAGGGCAGCGCCCACGAGGGTGAGCGCCCGAGATTAGTCCGACCCGAGGTCTAGCGCCCACGATAATTAGGGGCAAAGAGAAGTTTTTACCTTTCTCTTTGCCCCTTTTATTTTTTCTTGGGTTTTGCGTTTCACCTAGAATATGCCACACCTAGAATATGCTTAAATCCAATACCTGAGACAGGTATTACATGGCTTTTATGCCGCAAAAGCTGTTGCCCTTTTGGTCTAGCCCAGGGGAGAAAACGGCTATTCCCATCCTGCTTGGCACAGCCCCGATTATGCCGCCGCCCACGCCGCTTTTTGAGGGTATACCCACACGCAGTGCGTACTCTCCCGAGGCATCGTACAAGCCGCAGGTGGTCATTAGCGAGCGGATAACCTTCACTACAAAGGGCTGAATAAGACAGACCTTTGTCCGTGGGCACACGCCGTTATTTGCCAGCACCGCTGCAAAATAGCTAAGCTCCTCACAGGTGACAAGCAGAGAACAGGCCTTAAAATAAACCTCTAAATGCTCCCCAACATCACCGCCGATAACGCCGTTTGATTTCATCATATACGCTAGGGCACGGTTTTTATCGCCGGTTTTGCTCTCGGAAAGATAGACGCTTTCGTCATAATTAAGGGTTGGACTATCCAAAAGCTTACGTGCCAAATTCAAAATTTTGCTAAACCTTGTTTCGGCATCCTCCCCCTCGATACAGCTTACAACCGCAATGGCACCGGCGTTAATCATGGGGTTCATGGGCTTGTCTGCCGCCGATTCAAGCCGGACAATGGAATTAAAAGCGTCCCCTGTAGGCTCCATACCCACACAGGAGAAAACCTTTTCAAAGCCCACCTCCTCCATTGCCGCCGCCAAGATAATCAGCTTTGAGATGCTCTGCATGGTGAAGGGCACCACGCTATCTCCGGCGCTGTGGGTCGCCCCATCAAGATCGGTTATAGCCACCCCCAAATGATGAATATTTGCCGCCTTTAGCTGGGGAATATAGCTTGCCACACGCCCCGAGCCTATCCAGCTATGTGCGTGATTATATGCGCCTAATGCCGCTTGTTTCATAATTTTTTCCTCCTAAAAATCGCTGTATAAAAATTTGCTATCTATATATAAGAATAGTACCCATTATATACAGTTTGGGGACAAAAAGCAATTAAAAAAAACCCTTGCTCTCCCCCTTAGCGCCAAGAAAAACGCCTTGTTTTTGTAGCATTAGCCAAAGATTTAATATTTGCTTGTAAAGAGAATACATATCTGCTATCATGATAATTGTAATAAGATATATGCCTTGGAAAATGTAGAGTATAGCAAAATAGCCCCTTAAAAAAGGCTGTTTTGTCTGTACTTTTTTGTTTATACACCGGTTAAAGGAGAAAAATTATGTTTGATGTGCTGATAATCGGCTGCGGAGTGGTGGGGGCTGCCGTCGCCTATAACCTGTCTCAATACAATTTAAAGCTGGGGATTTTGGAAAAGGAAAACGATGTTGCCACCGGCACTACCAAGGCGAACAGTGCCATCATTCACGCAGGGTACGACCCAAAGTCGGGCACACTTATGGCACAGCTAAATGTCCGTGGGGCACAGCTAACACAGGAAATATGTGAAAAATTAGAGGTGGAATATCAACAGATAGGCTCGCTGGTGGTGGCGTTTTCCCCCGAGGAGCTGGAAAAGGTAGAGGGGCTGTACCGCCAAGGGATAAAAAACGGTGTGCCACGGTTAAAGCTGGTAGACGCACAGGAGCTAAGGACGCTGGAAAAGGACATTTCCCCCAAGGCTGTGGGAGCACTTTACGCCCCCACCGCCGCCATTGTTGACCCATGGGATTTGTGCCTTGCCATGGCACAGACGGCGGTTGTAAATGGGGCACAGCTAGAGTTAAACAGTGAAGTTACCGAGATAAAAAAGACAGAAAACGGGTTTTTGGTGAGAGCAGGGGGTAAGGAATATGAGACGAAAATCATCTTTAACGCCGCCGGAATTTATGCAGACAAGGTTCACAACTTGGTGGCAAAGCCCTCCTTTACCATCCGCCCACGGAGCGGTCAATACTACCTTTTGGATAAATCCCAAGGGGAAAAGGCGAGGCATATAATTTTCCAATGCCCTGTGGGGGGCACAAAAGGGGTGCTGGTTGCCCCTACCGTCCACGGCAATTTAATCGTGGGGCCGGACAGCACGCCTGTGGACGGAATGGGGACGGACACCACCGGTGAGGGGTTAGAGTTTGTGCGGGAGCGTGGGGCGAAAACCATACCCTCCATAAATTTTAAAGAGAATATAAGGAACTTTGCAGGGCTTAGAGCCGCCGCCGACCGAGAGGATTTTATTATAGAAGGGGCAGAAGGGGCACAGGGCTTTTTCGATTTAGTGGGGATAAAATCCCCCGGGCTTTCCGCCGCCGCCGCAATTGGGGAAAGAGCGGTGGAGCTGGCAAGGGGGGCAGGGCTAGAGCTTGTACAGCGCCAAAGCTTTTGCGACACACGCAGGGTGGTACACTTTAACAAGCTGTCAAAAAAGGAAAAACAGGAGCTTATCGCCACAGACCCAAGCTATGGCAGAGTTGTCTGTCGGTGCGAAACTATAACCGAGGGGGAGATTTTAGCCTGCTTAAAAGCCCCCATACCCCCTGTTTCCATAGACGGAGTAAAACGGCGAGTGGGGGCAGGCATGGGCAGGTGCCAAGGGGGATTTTGCTCCCCAAGGGTGCTGGAAATTTTGGCACAGCATAGGGGTGTCGCCCCCGAAGAAATATGTCTTGACACACAGGGCAGCTTTATCTTGACAGGCAGGACAAAGGGGGGAAAAGAGTGATGGTGTACGATGTAATTGTGGTGGGGGCAGGCCCCGCAGGGCTTGCGGCGGCGGTGAGTGCCTATGAGCAGGGAGCAAAAAAGGTGCTGATAATCGAGCGAGACACCACCCTAGGGGGCATACTCAACCAGTGCATACACAACGGCTTTGGGCTACACTATTTTAGACAGGAGCTGACAGGCCCCGAGTATGCACAGCGGTTTGTGGATTTAGTAAAAGCCACGGAGATAGAGGTAAAGCTGGACACTATGGTGTTGGAAATCGAGGAGAATAAAACCGTACACGCCATAAGCAAAGCCGATGGCTATGAGGAGCTAAAAGCAAAGGCAATAGTGCTTGCTATGGGCTGTCGTGAGCGAACCCGAGGAGCTATCGCCATACCCGGAGCACGAGGGTCGGGTATCATGACCGCAGGCACGGCACAGCGGTATGTAAACCTAGAGGGATATATGGTAGGCAGGCGGATAGTGATTTTGGGCAGCGGAGATATAGGGCTGATTATGGCACGGAGAATGACACTGGAGGGGGCAAAGGTGCTGGCGTGCGTAGAGGTTATGCCCTATTCGGGAGGTCTTAGCCGCAACATCGCCCAGTGCCTTGGAGACTATGGCATCCCCCTATATCTGTCCCATACTATAATAGATATTAAAGGCGAAAAACGCACCCAGCAGGTGGTGATAGCGAGGGTGGACGAAAACCGCCGCCCCATAAAGGGCACAGAATTTGCTTTGGACTGCGACACGGTGCTGCTGTCCGTGGGGCTTATTCCCGAAAATGAGCTGACGAAAAAGGCAGGAATAGAGCTGGACACAAGGACAAACGGTGCGGTGGTTTTTGAAGATATGCAGACCTTGCAGGAGGGGGTTTTTGCCTGCGGAAATGTGGTACACGTCCACGATTTAGTGGATTTTGTCACAGAGGAAAGCCAAAGGGCAGGGGCAGCGGCGGCTCGTTATGCACTGGCAGGGCAAGGAAATTTAGGCAGAGCCATAGAGATAAAAAACGGAAACGCTGTGACCTACACCGTGCCCCAAAAGGTGAGAGTGCAGGGGGAGGAAAAGACAGTAGGGGTGTTTTTTAGAGTGAACAGAGTGATGAAAAATGCCGTGATAGAGGTGCGGCAAGGGGAGGAAATACTGGCAAGGTATAAGCGAAGCCACCTAGCCCCCGGAGAGATGGAGCGGGTTTTTCTGCCACGGGTTTTATTGGAAAAAGTGGTGGGAGACAGGGTGGAAATTGCGGTGAGGGAGGAAGAAATATGACCCAAATGGTTTGCATAGTGTGCCCCAAAGGGTGCCATCTTTCGGTGGATGAGACAAATGGCTGTGCTGTCACAGGTGCAGGCTGTGAAAAGGGGACTGAATATGGAAAAACGGAGCTTACCGACCCACGCAGGACGGTGACCTCCACGGTGGTGATAAAAGGGGCAAGGCTGTGCCGATTGCCGGTGAAAACCAGCAGCCCTGTGCCTAAAAAAGATATTTTTAGGGTGATGGAGGAGATAGACAAGGTGACAGTGCAAGCCCCCATAAAAATAGGGGATAGGGTGATAGAAAACGTATGCGGGACGGGAATAGACGTGGTAACCACAAGGCAGATGGAGGGGGTCGGGTAGGGCGAGGTATGAGACGTTGGACGTGGAGACGTGGGACGTGGGACGTGGGACGTGGGACGTGGGACGTGGGACGTGGGGACGGAGGGCGGGCGGATGTGGGCATCCGCCCCTACAACGGGGGTAGGACGTGGGTTCGGTTGGCGGTGACGTAGGCACGGGCGGATAATATCCGCCCCAACAACGAGGGGTAGGACGTGGGTTTAAATTGTAATAATGGATAGGAGATAAAAGCTATGTCAAAATATGTACTTTCTTTAGACCAAGGCACCCCTGACGCCCCAAGAGGACGAGCCGCAGGCGTGGGACGATTGTCAAGCGGAAGGCGTACCATTACAGAAAAATAGGTCATATATGCACAAGACAGATAGGAGATAAAGGCTATGTCAAAATATGTACTTTCTTTAGACCAAGGCACCACCTCCTCACGAGCGATTTTGTTCGACCGTGAGCAGAATATCGTGGAGATGGCGCAGAAGGAATTTATGCAGTATTACCCCAAGGAGGGGTGGGTGGAGCATGACCCTATGGAGATTTTCTCCTCCCAATATTCGGTGATGATTGAGCTTATCGCCCGCAGTGGAATAGACATTCAAGACATCGCCGCAATCGGCATTACAAACCAAAGGGAGACCACCATTTTATGGGATAAAAACACCGGCCGCCCTGTGTACAACGCCATCGTTTGGCAGTGCCGCAGAACGGCAGAAATCTGTGACGATTTAAAACGGCGAGGTCTTAGCGACTATATACGCAAGGCGACAGGTCTGGTGGTGGACGCATATTTTTCCGGCACGAAAATAAAATGGATACTGGACAATGTTGAGGGGGTCAGAGAAAAAGCGGAAAAAGGGGATATCCTCTTTGGCACGGTGGACTCGTGGCTGGTGTGGAAGCTCACAGGGGGGAAGGTTCATGTCACCGATTATACCAACGCCTCTCGCACTATGATTTACAATATAAACACTCTGGACTGGGACGAAACACTCCTAAAGGAGCTGGGCATACCACGGAAAATGCTGCCAACGGTGCGACCCTCCAGCGAAATATATGGCTATGTTAACATCCAAGGGACGGACATACCAATAGCCGGTATTGCAGGCGACCAACAGGCGGCACTTTTCGGTCAGCGGTGTTTTGAAAAGGGCGAGGGCAAAAACACCTACGGAACAGGCTGTTTTCTCTTGATGAACACAGGGGAAACCCCCTATGTAAGCCGCTCGGGGCTGCTCACCACCATTGCTATAGGCATTGATGGCAAGGTGCAATATGCCTTAGAGGGCAGTGTGTTTGTGGGGGGTGCGGTCATCCAATGGCTGAGGGATGAAATGCGGTTTATAACGGAGAGCCGAGATGCGGAATATTACGCTCAAAAGGTTGAGGACACAGGGGGAGTGTATCTGGTGCCGGCATTTACCGGACTTGGTGCGCCCTACTGGGATATGTACGCAAGGGGCTGTATTGTGGGGCTTACCCGTGGCACCAAGCGAGAGCATATCATCCGTGCGGCACAGGAGAGTATAGCCTACCAAAGCTTGGAGCTGGTGGAGGCGATGGAAAAGGACACAGGGATAACCCTGTCCTGCTTAAATGTGGACGGCGGAGCCAGCCGAGACAGCTTTTTGATGCAGTTTCAGGCGGATATTTTAAATATGGATGTAAAACGCCCCATGATAAGGGAGACGACAGCACTAGGGGCGGCATACCTTGCAGGGCTTGCGGTGGGCGTGTGGAAAAGCAAAGAGGAGCTGCGGTCACTGTGGACCTGTGACGGAGAGTACTCGCCCAAGATGGGTGAGGAAAAGCGGCAAAAGCTGATAAAGGGCTGGCGAAAAGCGGTGGGCAGAAGTATGGACTGGACAGACCACGAGTAAAGGACAGACCACAAGTAAAGGACAGACCACGTGTAAAGGATAGACCACAAGTAAAGGACAGACCACAAGCTAGAGAGCCGTGGGGCAAAAGGAGAGTTAGATAAAAAACAGGTAAAATTTGTCACAAAGTGTAGGATTTTTGTGGACTTTTGGAGGGAATTAGACTATAATAACCTCATAATAGTTATAAAAAATTTAGGAAGGTATGATGAAGCCAAATGAAGAAGAGAGACAAGCAGGCACAAAAAGAGAAGGGCAGTCAAAAGAAAAAATATGATAATATGATATCACTGGGGGCGAAAATCTCCCTTGCTATCGGGGTTGTGCTCACCGTTATCTTGACGATTTTGGTGGGAGTATCTGCCTTACAAGCCCGAGCGGCAGTCACCGGAGCAATTGACGGCGAGTTCCGAGGAATTGCGGCGGAAAACGGACTTAAGGTTCAATCCACCATGGACACGGCGGCAAAAACCGCAGTGAATTTACAAAGCTACATTCAATCGGTTTATGAAAATCGTGGGGGCACATCGGCAAAGCCTTCTGTGGCAGAGGTAAAAGCTACACCAGAGCCAAAGGCTACCCCAGAGGTAAAAGCTACGGCAGAGCCAAGGGCTACGGCAGGTGCAAAGCCTACCACAGAGCCAAAGGCTACGGCAGGCGCAAAGGCTACGGCTGAACCTAAAGCTACCCCCACAGCTAAAGCTACGCCGGAGCCTACCGCAAAACCATCCCCTACCCCCACACCCACACCGGTAATAATGGAGGAAAATAAGCCACGGGAAAAGGTGCATAGCGCCATCTATCCCGACCTTTCAATAGAGCTAGCCAATGGGCAGATGGAGCAGTATATACTCAACACTGCTTGGTCAACCTTGAAAAGTAACGTGGACATAACCGCCATTGGGGTTTTGTTTGAGCCGGGCGCCTTTGATTTGGGGGCCAGCGATTACAACCTTTACATAACCGACGCTGACGCTCTAAAAGGGACGGCGGGCACTGCCGGCACTTACGCACAGTACTCTCAGGAGGACTATTACCGCATACCCAAGTCAACAAAGCAGATGTGCGTCACAAAGCCCTACAGCTATGAGGGCACCATGATGTGTACTGTGGGCTGTCCTATAGTGGTAGATGACAGGGTAAAGGGCGTTGTGGTGGTGGATATCGCTATAGAAAACTTTTCAAAAATTAAAACTACAGACCCAAAATACCCAAGTATGTATGTGGGGGTTATGACCCAAGACAATACCTTTGTCTATGACAGCGAGGAAAAAGAGCTGACAGGCAAGGCGCAGTCGGATATAATTCCGGCTGATGAATATGGGAAAATTACCGCAGGTCAGGCGGCAGGCACGGAATTTTCCGTCAAGACACTAAAGAATGACGGCACGGCGGTGGTGCGGTATTACTACCCGATAAGCTGCGCCGGAGAGACTTGGTGGGCGGCGAGCATACTATCGCAAAAAGATTTAAACGAGGATGTAAACTCCTTGATGGCGACCATGATAGTCATGTCGATTTTTGCGCTTTTATTTATAATTTGTGTCACAACACTGTTGCTGCGCCGTATGTTGCAGCCATTGGACGGCGTTGTGGCGGCGGCAAAGGACATAGAAAATGGCAATTTGGACATCAACATATCCTCCAATGTTAGAGATGAAATAGGAATTTTATCCAACACATTTATGGACATGACAGGCAATCTGCGCCAGATTATTTTAGATATTGACACTACCCTAGGGGAGATGGCACGTGGAAACTTTAGAGTGAAAACCTCCTGCGAGGAGCGGTATATCGGAAATTATCAAGGGATTTTAGAGGCTATGCGCAAGATAAACAGCGATTTAAGCGCTGCTATATCCAACATTAACGTGGCATCGGAGCAGGTGTCCAGCGGGTCGGATCAGGTGTCATCGGCGGCACAGTCCTTAAGCCAAGGGGCAACGGAGCAGGCATCGGTGATTGAGGAGCTGTCTGCCAGCATAAACCAGATATCAGAGCAGGTTAAGACTAACGCTGACAATGCACAGGCGGCAAACGAGCTGTCGCAGCAGTCGGCGGTGGCATTGGACAAGGGCTCACAGCAGATGGGGCAGATGATTACGGCGATAAATGACATATCCAAGACCTCGGGGGAGATTGGAAAAATCATAAAGACCATTGATGATATCGCATTCCAGACCAATATTTTGGCGCTTAATGCGGCGGTGGAGGCGGCTCGTGCAGGCAGTGCAGGCAAGGGCTTTGCAGTGGTTGCTGACGAGGTTAGAAACCTAGCGCAAAAATCCGCAGAGGCAGCTAAGAGCACTACAGCGCTAATTGAAAGCTCGGTTAAAGCGGTGGCAAACGGAACGAAAATTGCAGACGAGACGGCAAAATCCATAGCGGAGGTTGTGACCAGCACCAAGGAGGTAACTCAAGTGGTGGCAGGCATAGCCCAGGCATCAAAACGCCAAGCGGACGAGATAACCCAAGTGACAATTGGAATAGAACAGATTTCGGCGGTGGTGCAGACTAACTCCGCAACCAGCGAGGAGAGCGCAGCGGCATCGGAGGAGCTTAGCGGTCAAGCCGCAATGCTAAAGGAATTAGTGTCTAAGTTTAAGCTTAAAGATTAGGCAATAGAGATAAGGCAAAAGAAACAGGCAACGGAAATAAGCAAAAGAAACAGGCAAAAGAGAACAGAGGGGCTGTGGCAAAACAGCCCTACACAAAAACGAGCCGCCAGTACTGTCAAAACAGTGTACAGCGGTTCGTTTTTTTGTGGTAGAATAACCTCTCACGGCGGCGTGGCAGCCCCAGCCGAAAAAAAGGGTCTAGACGATTTTCACCTTCGTCTAGACCCCTTTGTTTATTTTATTACGGTTAAAAAACTCCCTTTGACAGAGCAACGGACAGCGCTTCCATGTCGGCTACCACCGTTACATCGGGGTGAAGCTGCAATATAGAGGCAGGCACCTGTGGGGTGATGTCCCCGAAAAATGCATCATACAGGGTTTGCGCCTTGCTGCTGCCGGAAATTACAATCAATATTTTCCTCGCTTGCATTATGCTTTTTATCCCCATGGAAATTGCCATTGTGGGCACCTTGGACATATCACCCTCAAAAAATCTTGCGTTAGCTTGGATGGTATTGTCGGTTAGGTGAACTAGATTTGTCCCTTTAGTAAAATGGTCGCTAGGCTCATTAAAGGCGATGTGGCCGTTGTTGCCAATGCCTAAAAGCTGCATATCTATGCCGCCTAAATCGTCAATCAGCTTGTCATACCGAAGACACTCCTTGTCCATATCCTCAGCACAGCCATTGGGCAGATTGATGTTCTCCTCACGGGCGTTTATATGGTTAAAAAGGTTGTCGTGCATAAAGTAGAAATAGCTTTGCTCGTGGGATTGGGAAAGCCCGATATACTCATCAAGATTTACCGTTTTCGCCTGTGAAAAATCTACCACACCAACGGTGTTTTTGTAGATAAGCTCCTTGTAAAGCCCAACGGGGGAGGAGCCAGTGGCAAGCCCTAAAACGCTGTCCGGCTTTAGGATAAGCTGGGCGGCAATAACGCCCGCCGCTTTTTTGGAAAGGTCATTATAATCGGTGGCTTTAATAAATCTCATACTCTTTAACTCCTTAGGTTACTATTTTAATGATTTATTGTTTTACTTTGTGGGCGGGTAATTCAAGCTTTTGCCAATAGGGCTGACGGCTGTTATGGGTTATGTATCGTCTGATTTTCTAAGTATTGTGGGGTATTGTCCACTGTCGTGAAGTGCTTTCAGCGCCGCTTGCACCTTGGGCTTGTCCTCTTTATAGGTGACGCCGTACCATCTGTCACGGCTGTGGAGAACCTTGACCTGCGCTTTATTGTCACTGATTAATTTTGTTACAACAGAGGGCAAAAAGTACTCGCATTTTTGGGGGTTTGACTGTAAGCCGCTCTTTAAAAACTCGGGGAAGCCCTCCCACGCCGCCCCCATGTAATCGGGGGTAAAGCCCCACAGATTCATGGAAACAGGAGCTGATAAGGGCACATCTGTCCAGCTTTTGCCATCGTCCTCGGTGAAGTGAGCGCCATTGGAATATTTTTCAATGCGCACCCGCTCGGTCACCCGTGTGAGCATTTGGTTTTCGTCCGTTTCGCACACACCTCTTGACACGTAGCCATTTTCGGTGAGGGTGTTTTCCAATTCATACGCCACCATACAAAAGGGGTAAGGATGGCTCGGGTGGGGGGCAGAAAGGTAATGGTAAACCTCCTTGAAAGCGCTGGCGCCATAGTAATCGTCGGCGTTTATCACCGCAAAGGGAGCGTCGATAAGCTCTCGGGCACAGAGAATTGCGTGAGCGGTTCCCCATGGTTTTTTCCGACCCTCTGGCACAGTGAAGCCCTCGGGGAGGTCGTCCACCTGCTGATAGGCATATTTAACCGTCATTACAGCGGAGGTTCTGTCCCCAATTGCCGCTTTAAAATCCGCCTCAATCTCCGGCTTGATGATAAAAATTACCGTTTCAAACCCTGCTTTTCGTGCGTCATACAGGGAATAGTCGATTATTATTTCGCCGTTTGGCCCTAGAGGGTCAATCTGTTTTAAGCCACCGTAGCGTGAGCCCATGCCCGCCGCCATAACCACCAAAATCGGTTTATTCATTGTAAAGTACTCCTTGATGTGTATATTTTTCATGTCTTTGCAGTTGATAATAAAAGCCATAGATTGAAAGCACCGGTAAAGGGCGCAGAAAATGCCCCCTTTTTGTCAGTTAGGGGAAAAGAGGAAATCCTAAGGGTGTCCCCCGAAAAGGTGACCCCCGAAAAGGCGTCCCTCGAAAAGGTGTCCCCGAAAAGGTGCCCCCCCCGAAAATCTATCCTAGAGCTAGTCCTTAAAGCCGTTGGGGTTTTTGCTCTGCCAATTCCACGAGTCACGGCACATATCTTCAATAGTTAAAGTAGCCGTCCAGCCCAGCTCCTCCTTTGCCTTTTTGGGGTCAGCCCAGTTTTCGGCAATGTCGCCGGGGCGGCGGTCGAACACCTTGTATTCCAACTTTTTACCGCAAGCTTTTTCAAAGGCGCTAAGCATCTCTAAAACGCTGTTGCCCTTGCCTGTACCTAAATTATACACCACAAGACCGGGTTTTGTATAGAGCTTTTTTACCGCCGCAACGTGCCCTTTTGCAAGATCCACCACATGGATATAATCTCTTACGCCGGTGCCGTCGGGGGTGTTGTAATCATCGCCGAACACACGGAGATAGGGCAGCTTTCCAATGGCAACCTGTGAAATATAGGGGGTTAAATTGTTGGGTATGCCGTTAGGATCCTCCCCAATAAGCCCCGAGGGGTGTGCGCCAACGGGATTGAAGTACCGCAAAATTGCCACGTTCATATCCTTGTCTGCGGCGGAGAAATCCCGCAAAATCTGCTCCTGCATAAGCTTTGTCCAGCCGTAGGGGTTGGTGGCAGACAGGGGAAAATCTTCTGTGACAGGCATGGAGGTAGGGTCGCCGTACACTGTGGCAGAGGAGGAAAACACAAAGTTTTTAACCCCGAATTTTTTCATCCCTTGCAGTACAGCCAAGGCACTGCCAAGGTTGTTTTGGTAGTAGTCTAGCGGCTTTGCCACGCTTTCCCCCACCGCTTTATAGGCGGCAAAATGTATGACACAGTCGATGTCGGGGTTTTCAAAAAATATGTTGTCTACCGAATCCTTTCGGGTTACATCACATTGGTAGAAGCGAAAATCCTTGCCGGAAATTTCCCGAACCCTGTCCAGTGCTTTGGGGGAGGAGTTGTAGAAATTATCTGCGATAACAACCTCCATACCAGCGGCTAAAAGCTCTAAAACCGTGTGCGTACCGATGTAGCCTGCGCCGCCTGTAACTAAAATTGACATAAATAGTACCTCCTGAATGTATTTAAGTTTGTGTATTTTTATAGGATAATCAAAGTCTATATATATAATAAAATATATACTACATTTATAACATATATAAACCTATCCGATATATATAATTATTGGTCATAATTTAGGCAATTTGACGGGAAAATGCTTGGGGAAATGGGCAAGTTACCTTGAAAATGGGCAAATTAAATTTGTAGGGGCGCATTACATAGTCGCCCCTGCTGTCTATAGAGTAAGTATACATTGTTTTGCCCCAAAATTCAAGTTATGATTGTCAAACATATAACACACAGTATATTTGTGCAAACATACAAATTATATGTTACTAAATTGTAACCTTTGTATCTATTGACCGAAAGTTAACAATGTGATATTATTACAAATAAGCTCGTAATATATTTATGGGTATTTATCTAATTACATTTCTTATGGAGGAAATTTTAATGAAAAAAGTTATTGCTTTGACATTGACACTTGCATTGGCTCTTTCTCTTGCTGCTTGCGGCAAAACAGAAAAACCAGCAGAGTCACCAGCACCAACAGACGCTCCTGCAACAGAAGCTCCTGCTACAGAGGCTCCAAAGGCTGAGGGTACATACAAGACAGGCGTTGGCACAGTTATCAACGCTAAAGGCACAGACGCTACAGCAGACAAAGGTGCAGCTGCACAAGTTGACACAACAATTGTTGCTGCTACATTTGACAAAGATGGCAAGATAGTTTCAGCTACCATCGACGTTGCACAGCAAAAAGCCGGCTTTGACGCTAAGGGCGTTGTTTCAGGCAAAATTGACACAAGAACAAAGAATGAAAAAGGCGCAGACTACGGTATGGCTAAAGTTTCCGGCATAAAGAAGGAAATTGACGCTCAACACGCTGCTCTTGCTGACTGGATGGTAGGCAAAACAGTTGCAGAAGTTAAAGCTATGAAGCTTGGCGATTCAGCTGACGGCACACATAAGGGTATCCCTGCAGAGGAAGACCTAAAAACATCCGTAACAGTTATGGTTGGCGACTACATCGCTGCTCTTGAAAAAGCAGAGAAGAACGCTAAATAATTTTTATAAGCTAATAAAAAGCACGCACCCAATAGGGTGTGTGTTTTTTTTGCGCTTGGGGGACGAGCGCCCCGCTGCGCTGGCGCTAGGACGAGGGGACGAGCGCCCCGCTCCGCTGGCGCAGAGACGAGGGGACGAGCGCTCCGCTCCGCTGGCGCTAGGGGGTAAAGGCTTATTTGAGAGGGGGTGAAGTATTTGGAGAAAAAATGTAGTTGCTCCGACAGACCGCTGGGGATAATTTCCTCCGGTGTAGTTATGGAGCAAAACAAGCCATATCAGGTATTGGAATTTGCGTGTACCAACAAGCTTTGTGGACAATACAAAAAGGTGGTTGAGCGTCAGCATATAAATTTGCTAGACAATATGGATGTTAGAACGGAGCGGGTTTAAGGCGATGAGGGTAAGAAAAAAATGAGAAAAAATGAGGAAAAAACTGCGATGAGTCTGAGACAGGATATTGGCAGGGGTGTGGTATAATAACCTCATGGCGATGGCATGGAAGCCATCGGTGCTATTTCATAGCACGAGAAAAGCTAGCGCTTTTCCCCATGAGAACATTTG
>JAVWUR010000051.1:0-14338 GCA_036667055.1 Oscillospiraceae bacterium | reverse complement strand
CCTGTCGCCCCATAGCATAGCGCTAGCCCCGAGAGATAATGCCCTGTTGTATGACCTTTCACGTTACATTCTGGTGCTTCCCAACCTGTCATAGGTACTGCATTTTTTGTATCAAGACCCGCCGCAACACGGAAATTATACAGCATACTGTCATCATTGACCGACAGCATAAACTGTAAATTCCGCTCCATTGCCTTGTAAAAATCACTGCCCTTTTCAAGTGTGGTTTCCTCTAATCCAAAGGCAGTTGCCCTTTTTGTTTTGTCAAGATGGGGGCAAAGAATTTCTTCATCGTCGGTTACCGTAACTTGTGCAGCTACAAAAACGCCGTCCTTGACACTTCCTTTTACGGTGAAAGTGCCCTCCTTGCTGTAATCGGTTTCCTTGGGTATATCCCACTTTACCGACACTACCGCATCTTCCTGCCTATCATTTTTTATGATGGCGACAGCGGGCAGCTTTGGACATTTGCCCACGGCGGTCACAAGGTTTATATCATACCCATAGATAACCGTTGCGTTATATTCCTTCTCCAATATATTGGCGGAAAATTCCCTTGTTTTTATGCAGCCTTCAAGCTCTGCTGTAACCGTCAGCGCTACCGTTCTGTTGCCTGCTCCATACTGTGGACGGGTAACTTTTCCGTCCTTTGCCACAAGATATTCTGCCGATGACGTCCATGAGAAATGTGAGCCGTTTTCTCCCTCGGTGGGAAAACACAAATCACAGTCCACCGTGCCTAAATTTCCAAGGTATATTTTTTCAAGGTCACTGTCCAATTTTGATTGCAGACAAGAGCTTTCATTCTTCATATTATCTAAACTCCTTTAAAATTAAATCCGGCTTTTGCGCAAGCTTTATGGGAATAACCGGATTAAAATAATTTTGATACTATTCTCAGTGTATTTATACCGCCGTTAGCCCTTAAGCCCTGTCATTACAATACCTTTTACTATATATTTTTGGCACACTGCATAGAGCACAATAACCGGAATGAGCGCTAGTATTGAACCTGCCATTATCAAGTCATACCTTGTGGTAAAGGCACTTCGGAATGCAGCTAGCCCCAACTGAACGGTAAATTTGCTGCTTGAATTTATGTAGATAAGTGGGTTTTGAAAGTCGTTGTATGCGCCTTGAAACAAAAACACCGCCAAGGTTGCGATTATTGGCTTGGAAAGAGGCATCATTATGGTGCTCCATATTCTAAACCGACCACAGCCGTCAATGATAGCCGCTTCCTCTAGCTCCAATGGGATGGTCATGAAAAATTGGCGCAGCAAGAAGATGGAAAAGGCACTGCCGAACATTGTTGGCAACATTAATGGGAAATAGGTGTCAATCATGTTTAGCTTTGTGAACATCATAAATCTTGGGATTAAAACTATGGTGCCCGGAACCATCATGGAGCTTATAAACAGCATGAAAATTAAATTTCTGCCCGGAAATTTCAGCCGTGCAAAAGCGTAAGCCGCAAGAGACGAAAACAAGATATTGCAAACCGTCACCGGTATGGCGATGGTCATGGAATTTAAAAACATTTTAAAGAAGGACACACTCCCCGAATTTAAAACCTGCACATAGTTTTCCCACTTCCACACCTTAGGAAACAGTGACGGTGGGAAAGCAAACAGTTCACGCTGGCTTTTAAAAGAAGAAGTAACCATCCATATAAATGGCAGCAAAACCACTAAAGATGCTAATATCAACACCACATATGACGTGATGATGGACGCCTTTGATTTTTTCATATTATTCTCCTTTTAACTGTCGTACTGCACTTTTTTGTTCATTATCTTGTCTTGGATAACCGTGACAGTCAGTATTATAATAAACATAATTACAGCCATAGCACAGGCATAACCCATACGTGAATACTGGAACGCTGATGTCCAGAGGTAGTAGGAAACGGTGTGAGTAGCGTACCCCGGCCCGCCATTTGTCATGATATAAACCTCAGTGAACACCTGGAATGCATCTATTACGCTGGTGAGCATAACAAAGTAAATGGATGGCATAATTAGGGGTATCTTTATGTGTATCAACTTTTTCCAAGGGGTGATACCATCCAGCTCCGCCGCCTCATATAAGCTCTCGGGTATTCCCTGCAACGCTGAAAGCAAAATCAACATATTATAGCCTGCCCATTTCCACACCGACATTATTGCGATGGAGATTAGGGAAATTCTCTTATCGGTAAGCCATCCTATTGGGTCAACGCCTATCCAAGACAGCATATAATTCAAAATTCCGAACTCTTGGTTATAAATCCACACAAACAGCAAGGATACAACCACTATTGGTGTCACAACCGGCAGATAGAATAGTGTGCGGAACACGCCTATCCCCTTTAACGGCATATCCATTGCCAAGGCAAGTCCAAGAGATGCAAGTATCGACATAGGTACATATACTATTACCCATTTAAAGGTGTTTTTAAGTGCCGTTATGAATATTTCATCATGGAAAAGCTCCTTGTAGTTACTCAATCCTACCCAAATTGGTTTTGTTAACAGACCCCAGTCAAAGCCGCTTATTACAAAGGAAGCGACAATAGGATACAATAAAAACACAATAAGACTTATAAATGCAGGCATTATAAAAAGGTATGCCATGGCAATATCCTTCTTTTTTCCTGACCCTCCGAACAATTTTCTATTTTTTACAGCAGTTACATTAGCCATATAACTCTCCCATCTTTCCTTAAAGAAAATCCGACCTCACCATATTTCAACAATGAGGTGGGGTCGGATTAAATACTACTTGCCGGCAAATACAGTCTCGTTGCAAAGCTTGTCTATCTTCGCAGCCGCTTCTTCTAACGTCTGTTCACCTTCGTACGCTAATGAGAGTTCAGCACGCATAACATCGTTAAACTTTGCCCATTTGCCCGTCATCAATGCGTCCATCTGTTCCTTGTTGCCAAGATATTTAGATGTTGCAACAAAAGCATCGGCTTCCGGTGGAGTATTAACATATTCTGCATCTGTCATCAAGTGGTTGTACGCTGGCATTGCAAGCGCTGAAGTCATAACGTATTTAAGACCCGGGTCGCTCATTTGATAAGATATAAGGTTTGCCGCAGCATCCTTATTTTTGCTTGATTCGCCTATTGCCAGAATTCCGGAGATAAATGGTGTGCAGCGTGTTGTGCCCTTTGGCATCTCAACGGCAGTCCATTCAAAATCACATTCTGTGCGGAAGGAAGGCACAACCCAACGCCCCGATGGGAACATTGCTATTTTACCTATTATAAACAAGCGATCCTCGCTGTCACCGGTGCTGGAAACGGAACCGGGGGACGGTGCGGAGCCATCCTTAATTAGCTGTGTTTGATAGGAAAGTCCTTTGATTGCAAGTGGGTCGGATATGTTGGACTTGCCGTCCTTAAACCACGGTGCTTCAAAGTTGCCCATAAAGTTAACCCAGTCTGCACGGTAGTTGTTTACTGCTGTGCCGTATTGGACTACACGGTCGCCCTCTTTAACGGTCAATTTCTTTGCAATTTCAAGGTAATCGTCCATTGTCCATTCTGAGGTTGGAATTGGAATTCCTGCCGCCTTAAACATATCTTTATTTATGTACATTACATAAGAAGTCCAGTCCTTTGGTATGCCATAAGTTTTATCCTTGTATACGCCGTAATCTGCAAGACCCGATACCATGTCATTTTTAAGGTCTGGGTATTGCTCAAGGTATGGAGCAAGGTCTGTCAAAAGCCCTGCCTCGCCAAACTCTGCAAGGCGAGACTCACTCACCCAGAAAACGTCCGGCAATGTCTTTGAAGCGCCCAAGGTTTGAAGCTTTGTATAGTAGTCAGAGCCAGGGGTAAACATCTGCTCTACCTTTACATTCGGCACAAGCTTTTGATATGCGCTAAACATATCCGCATACATTTGGCGCTCATAGTCATCACCAAAGTGCATATAAGATACTGTGCCGGAAAGCCCTTTTGATTTTTCCATACCTGCCCAGTTTACATCTGCACTTACAGGTGGGTTTGCAGAGTCCGTTGCGGGGGGTGCTGGTTCTGGTGCCGGCTTACTGGAGCAGGCAGACAGAAGCATAACTGCACATAGGGTTAGTGCGCATAATGATTTTTTGTTCATCATTGTTAAATTTCCTCCTTGTAATTTCCTTTTAAATTTTATGAAACGCAGCTAATTTCACTTAGCTGTCAAATCCAAAGCAAAATTTTACCATTTATTGCCATTATTTACTTGTACGTACAAATAAATGTTTTGCAAATATTTCCTAAAGTTGTTATAAACAAATAATACACCGTGTTTGTAAGTTTGTCAATACAAAAAATCACATTTATTACACATTTTTTTGATTTTTTTAAAATTAATTGTGTATTTGGTTGAATAATCGGTTGACTTACCCTCTATAAAAAGGTATTATTTATCTATAAGCATTTAAGGTTATATATAATATATAAGAAAGCAGGATTATTATGCTGGAAATAAGGCATTTATCGAAGCTGTACGGACAAAATTGTGTCGTGGATGATGTAAGCTTTACCATAGGCACAGGAGAAATCGTGGGATTTTTAGGGGAAAATGGTGCCGGAAAATCCACTACAATGAATATGATTACAGGATATCTCGCCTCCTCCCGTGGTGATATTCTAATAGATGGAATAAATATGCTGGAGGAGCCTATAAAGGCAAAGGGTAAAATTGGGTATCTGCCTGAAAAACCGCCGCTTTATCCCGACATGACGGTAGGTGAATATCTGGATTTTATATTTGATTTGAAGGGCGTAAAGCTAAACAAAAAGGAGCATATCGCCAAGCTTTGCGGCCTTTTACAGCTTGAAAACGTCTATGGGCGGCTGATAAAAAACCTTTCCAAAGGGTACTGTCAGCGAGTGGGAATTGCCCAAGCCTTGGTGGGCGACCCTCCTATAATAATTTTAGACGAGCCAACTGTCGGGCTGGATCCGGTACAAATTATCGAAATACGTGAATTGATACTCTCTTTAGGGGAAACAAAAACTGTCATTCTCTCCTCCCATATCTTGTCGGAGGTACAAGCTGTGTGCCAAAGAATTATCCTTTTAAATCATGGTAAAATCATAGCTGACAGCCCCGCTGAAAATTTGGTAGGCTCCGGCACAGACATTTTAACCCTTAAACTGTCCATCATGTGCGGCGCAGAGGGTGAGCCCAGTGCTCTTGATGGGCTTTTACGCTCTCTGCCCTGTGTGAACACCGTCAAGGCGCTACCTTGCGACACCTGTGGCGCACAAGAATTTTTGATTGAAGCCTCCAGCAAGTCGGATGTTTATCGTGACGTTTTTACTATTCTAGCTGCAAATGGATTTTATCTTACAGCGCTCTCCCCCTACATCCCCACCTTAGAGGAGATATTCATCTCTCTTGTAGGAGTGGACAATGGGCAGTGTGGGCAAGACAAGGAGGTGTAACAAGTGGTTGCAATTTTAAAACGTGAGCTTAGAGCATACTGTAGAACGCCTGTTGGCTACGCCTACATTGCAGTTTTTTATTTTTTTGCCGGACTTTACTTTATGACAATGACCCTTTTGGCAAACACCACCGATTTATCGGGAGTTTTTTCAGGTATGTTCAATATCTGCATCTTCATTCTTCCCATATTAACTATGGGGCTTTTCAGTGAGGAGCGCCGAAACAAAACCGACCAAGCGCTTTTCACAGCGCCCGTTGGAATAACCTGTGTTGTACTGGGAAAGTTTTTTGCCGCCCTATCAATATTTTTTATAGGGGCGTGTATCACCTTGCTTTTTGGCGGAGTTGTGGACATTTTCAGTGCCCCATCTTGGCCTGTGATAGCAGGCAGCTTTATTGGGCTGATACTTCTAGGCAGCGCCCTTATCTCCATTGGAATTTTCATATCCTCTCTCACGGAAAGTCAGATGGTATCGGCGGTGGGCACCTTTGCTACAGGTCTGTTTCTTGTGCTCAGCGATGGCATTGACAGCCTTTTTAGCTTCCTACCCTTAAAATACTTTCTGCGCAGTCTATCCTTTAACTCCCACTATCGCCCCTTTACCCTTGGAATTGTGTCGGTGTCGGACGTTTTATTTTTTCTCAGCGTCACCGCTGTATTTTTACTTTTCACCGTGCGTGTCATAGAGCACCGTCGATGGAACTAGAGAGGGAATGTAATATGACACCAAATAAATCAAAGCTTTCCCGCAGCTTTAAGTACAATTTTGTTTCAGTTGTTATAACAATTATACTTGTGGCAATACTTGTGGCGGTAAATATAATTTTTGCAAAGCTTTCCCAGCGCACCCACCTATATCTTGATCTAACCTCAGAGAAGGTTTTTGAAATGTCACAGCAGACCAAGGATTATCTGCAAACGGTAGAAACAAAGGTGGATATAACGGTGCTCATGGACGATAAAGCCATGGAAAACGGCGGTGGGTACTACCTGCAAGCCAAAAATATTCTTGACAGCTTCGCCTATGAAAACAGCAATATATCGGTAGCCTACATAGATCCTGTGGTAAATCCGGCTTTTCTGTCAAAATATCCACAGCTTGATTTAACCCCTTACGATATATTGATTTCCACACAGGAAAAGGATATAAAGCTTTCAATAAATGACCTGTTCAACATCTCCTATGACCAATATACCCAGCAACCATATATCCAGTCCTCTAAAGCAGAGCAGGCGCTCTCCTTGGCAATAATGAAAGCTAATATAACACGCTCCCCACGCATACTTTTGCTTACCGGCAACGACCAGTCCTATTCTGAAGGTCTGATAACCCTTTTACAGGCAAATGGTTATGATACAGCGGTAGAAAACTTGCAAACCTCTGGCGTAACGGATTGTGATGCGGTTTTTCTGCTTGCGCCGGAGCGAGATTTAGACCCAGCTCAAATAAAAAAGCTGGATAACTTTTTATCGAATAACGGTAAATTCGGCAAGACCCTTGTGTTTGCGCCCTCACCTGTAGCGGCACCTCAGCCCAATCTTAGTGAATTTATGGCAAGATGGGGAGTTGACCTAGGGGATGGAATTATTATGGAAACTTCCCCAAGTAAAATTTTAAATAATATGCCTTTCTACTGCATCGTGGATTATTCTGCACAGGATTTTTCCTCTCAGCTATCCACCCATGCACCTTTGGTCAGTCCCATGGGCAAGAAATTGTCTGTTTTATTTGAGAACAAAAGCTCTTACTCTGCTAAAACTCTTTTGAATTATTCCGACACCTCCTTTGCCCTGCCCTCAAATGCAGCGGAAAATTGGAGCCCCACCCCTAAAAATTTGCAGCAAAGCCCAGCGCTCATTCTGTCCAAATACACAAAATATAGCGGAATGGAGGCGCAGTTCAGCTCCGTTTTGACCTTTTCCTCCTCTACTTTTTTTAGCGCTGACATTTTAAACAGCACTTCCGTTGCCAACGCCGAATATCTTCTTGCCGCTTTGGGGGAGAGCACCCACAATGTTGTGCCCCTGTCTATAGCCCCTAAAAATCTTGCAAAAAATGAGCTTGGCTTAAATCAGTTGCAATTTTTTTCCGTCACTGCGCTCTTTGTTGCCCTCCTCCCTCTGTGTGTCCTAATTTGTGGGGTTTATGTTTGGGCGAAAAGGAAAAATAAATAAAAGGTGATTTTTATGAAAAAGCAGCTTACCCTACTGTCCGTTTCCCTGTTGATACTCGCCCTGCTCGGCGGCGTATTGTGGTTTATGTTTCGTGATGCCCCAAACGGCAACCCTTTGGGGGAGGACAGCTCCAAAGCCCAAAATTCCCAATTATCCGACTCTCCCCAAGTTTTATATAAGGGTGACCCAAAATCTATAACGGTGGTCTGTTCCGCTCAAGAGTATTCCATAGAAAAATCCGCAGACGGCTTTGCTGTTGCTGAATGTGACAGCACCTTGCTTGACTACCCCCTGCTAACACAATGCTTTGATGCTCTTTGCAATGTAACCGGTGAGCTACTAGTGGAAAATCCTGAGAATATTCTGCAATATGGCTTGGAGATACCCCAAGGGAAGGTTGTAATAAATTATGGCAGAGACAGCCTTTCCGTGGAGCTTGGCAACACGCTGTCCGACGGTGGAATGTATGGCAGACTGTCCGGAAATTCTGCCGTATATCGCCTTGACAGCCAAGTATTTGAATTGCTGCTAGGTGGATACCAACGCTTTATCAGCACCGCTGTCACCACCTCTCCAAACCTTAATGCCGCCGCAAATGGGACACGCATACTGCCTGACACAGTGACCTTTTCCGGTGAAAAGTATGATGTCCCCCTAGCTTTAAGCCGCAAAAAGCAGTCTGAGTTTGACACAAAATATGGGCTGTACTCCTATGTAATCTCCTCCCACAATAATCGTGAAGCGGACAGCAATGCCACGCTGTCACAGCTTTCAGCACTGTTTGAGCTAACCGCCGACCGAGTGGAATGTTATGCCCCATCAAAGGCTGAACTAACCAAGTATGGTTTTGACAATCCATATGAAACTGTGAGCTTTTCTTGGCAGGATTCCCATAAAAACACCCAGCTATGCACCTTGAAAATTGCTCTTTCAGATGATGGAACCGCCTTTATTATGCGGGATGCCATTCCGGTAATTTATGCTGTCAGCGCCAATAGCTTACCATGGCTTGATATGGAATATAAGGACATCCTATCCCCCCTTGCCCTTGTGCCATATATAGACACGCTGTCCACCCTCACCATACAAAATTCTCATGACACGGTAAAATATAACATTTCCCTTGAGGGCGAAAACCTTACCGTAACCTGTGATGGCAAAAACGTCGATGTCTCGCTATTCAAAGATATGTATCAAGCTTTAGTTAGCTTACCGGGGGAGCAGTATACCGACGAACAGCCAAAATCCACCGCAAAGGAGCTTATCACCATAACCTATGGCTACCCCGATGGCAATTTTGACAGGGTAAGCCTTATAGAACATTCCCCACTTTCGGCATACCTCTGTGTAAATGGCAGCGTGGACTTTTTCACTAATGCAAAGTATGGCGACATCATTATGAGCAATGCACTGTCCATCATAAAGGGCATTGCTCCGCAGCCGCTCTACTGATTTTAGGCGCAAAAAAAGCGGCGAGCAACTATTGCCGCCCGCCGCTTGCTGTAAATATTATGTTCGCTGAAAATCCCAAGTGCTTTCGGTTGATCTATGGTTTATATGCCGCTCTTTTAAAGTGTCTTGACCGACTTTCTTTCCACTAGCTTTGGTTCAAACTTTACCGTCGCATCAAATTTATACGTTTCCACCATCTTTAGCATATTGGTAGCCGCCACAATACCAAGCTCTTTTTTGGGGTGTGCCACCGACGTCAAGGGCACCTCGCACACCGTAGCAAGGTCTGAATTGTCTATGCTGATTATAGATAGCTGCTCTGGAACGGCTATTCCATTTTTCTTTAGTGCCATAGCCACAATGGATGCCAGCTTGTCATTGTAGCAAACCAGCGCTGTGCAATCGGCAATGTATCTTCTAAGCCTTGGAAAATCATCTGCTATATATTTAATGTCCTCTGTTGTGTACCAGAAAACATTTTCCGCAGCGCTCTCTATTCCGCCCTGCTGCAACGCCTGCACTATTCCTTTATATCTTAAATGCCCCTGTATATCGTCGGATTTTAGCGCCGCAGCAATCTTTGTATGTCCATTATCTATAAGATATTGCGCCGCCATCTTACCGGCGGCAACATCGTCCAGCGCAACATAAGGGAATTTCATCTCGGGGTAATATGCATTTAAAAAAAGTATCGGTGTGCCCATCTTCTCTATCTCGTCAAACCATTTTTTGTTGGAATTTGGCAGGGCACTCTTGGTTGGCTCGATGATAAAACCCGCTATGTTGTTGTCCATCATGGATATTAGCGCTCTTGATTCATTCTCCACATTGTTGTGAGTACAGGCAAGCTGCATCGAGTAACCATTGTTAGACAGCACCGTCTCAATCCCTTTTATTATGCTGGGAAAAATGTAGTCATCAAAGTATGTTATTATAACGCCTATGGTTTTGGAGGTCACTCTTTTTACATTACTTTTATCCGCTAAAAAAGTTCCGCTACCTTGACGCCCCTCCAGAACATTCTCCTTTTCAAGAACACTGATAGCTTGGCGCACCGTTTGTCGGCTTACGTTGAACATCTTAGAAAGCTCATTTTCAGTGTAAAATTTATCCCCCGCCCGCAGGTTATCCGCACAAATCTTTTCCTTTATCCAGTTTGCCAAATTCACATATTTGGGAGTTTTACCATCCATTTCATCATACCCTTTCGTAAGTAGTTCAGTTGTTTTATACTTATAGACTACTACATAACTATACAACTTGTCAATATATTTATGAACTTTTAATAACATTTCCCCAATATATGTATTTTTGTTACATACAAATTCATTTTTTTGCTTAATTCTAAGGAGGTTAACATATGTTTTTTTCAAATAGTTATAATAAGCCCGGACCGGGAGTGCCCAAAGATGCCCCTGCGAAAACAGGCTTTGTGCTATTTTGGGATGTTCTCACTCGAGATTTTTGGGGGCTAATTGGTATTAATATGTTGTATTGTCTTTTATGTGTGCCAATTGTAACTATAGGAGCTGCGACTATTGCCTTTTGCAAGCTGTCCTGCAACATGGTTATGGGCACTCATGTATTTTTACTTTCCGATTTTTGGCAAGCTTTTAGGGCTAATTTAAAAAAGAGCTTACTGTACAGCTTTCTGCTTGTTTTGATAGCGGCAGACTTGTTTATCATGGGTATGACCATACTCACAGCAGGTCTAGTTGGTATTCCTATGATAGTGACTAGCGCTGTATGCTTATTTGTGGCATTTTTAATAGTTGCCGTCAGCATATACATTTTTCCATTGCTTGCAACCACCGATTTAAAGCTGGTTGACCTTGTGAAGAACGCCGTCTTTCTAGCGGTGCTTGGCAAGTGGAATACTTTTTTTGCCACCGCCTGTCTGATGGCAATATATATTGCCATTGTGTATTTTTTCCCACTTTCCGGAATTGTACTTTTCACTGTTGGTTTCATCTTTATATTTACCATTTCATGTTTTTTTACTTGGCCTATTATAGCAAAATACATCATAAAAGCTGACACAGAAAATGGCAGTTTTGACCATAATTAGGGGTGTAACTATATGTTTTTTTGTGATATTTCGCCATTAAAACGGAAATTTTTACAATTAAATTTATTTTTTTTAATATATTGTAAAATATAGACTTTTAAATTTATTAGTGCTATAATTAAATGTAATAACAATAATGTAAGGGAGTGTAGCAATGTTTAAAAATATGAAAATAGGCAAAAAATTAATACTATCTTTTATGGCAGTAGTTGTGTTCGCCAGCATCGCCGGATGCGTTGGTCTTGTACTACTTTATCAAGTCGACACCCAATATAGTGCCGCTTTTGTCAGCAACGGTTTTGTCCTTGGTGACATCGGCAATTACAATTCACATCTAGCCCATGGTGGTGCTAAGGTTCGTGACATTATCATGCTCACTGATCCTGCGCAAATTAAAGCCTCACAGGAGGAGATGCAAAGTTCTTCAAAGCTTGCCCTTGAATCACTGGAAAAGGCAAAGGTTAACTGCAAAACCCCTGAAGAGCTGGCAATAATTGCTCGCATTGATGCTGCAGAACCAAAATATCAAGCCGGCCGTGACAAGGCGGTGGCTCTGGGCTTACAAAATAAAAATGATGAGGCGCTAAACGTGTTTCTCACCGAGGCGAATCCATATCTTGCGGAATGTGTCGCATCAGGGCAGGAGTTGATGGATTTAAACATAAAAATGGGAAATGAAATCTCTGCAACGCTCACAAGAAATTCCTATATGTCTATGGCTATCATGGCCATTGTAATGATATCCGCATTTATTATTTCCATTGTCTTTGCAATATTTGTTTCACGTGGCATTGCAAAACCGGTAAAGGCTTGCTCCGACCGCTTGGTTTTGCTGTCGGAAGGCGATTTACATACCCCTGTCCCTGACGCTACTTCTAGGGACGAGGTTGGCGTTATGACCGGCTCACTTAAATTTACAACAGACTTCTTGAACTCCGTAATTGGTGAAATAGGTCATAATTTAGGCGAGATGGCTCACGGCAACTTAGATGTTGACACAAAGCTTGATTATAAAGGCGATTTTGATGCCTTGAAACAATCAATGGGCACTATCGTCTCCTCCTTTAATGATACCTTGGGTCAGATTAATATTGCTTCCGACCAAGTTTCCAGCGGCTCCGACCAAGTTTCCAGCGGCGCACAAGCTCTTTCCCAAGGCGCTACAGAGCAAGCCAGTGCAGTTGAGGAGCTTGCCGCTACCATTACAGAAATTTCTTCGCAAATTAAAGCGAATGCTGAAAATGCTGCCGGTGCTAGCGACCAAGCAAACCAAGCCGGTATGGAGGTAACCCAAAGTAACAAGAAAATGCAGGAGCTTATTGTTGCTATGCAGGAAATCAGCACCTCATCCCAAGAGATTGGTAAGGTTATAAAAACCATTGAAGATATCGCATTCCAGACAAACATTCTTGCACTTAATGCCGCAGTTGAGGCTGCTCGTGCCGGAAGCGCCGGCAAGGGATTTGCTGTTGTTGCAGATGAAGTACGAAACCTTGCAAGCAAGAGCGCAGAGGCAGCAAAGGGCACCACAGCTTTGATTGAGGGAGCTGTAACCGCAGTTGAGAAGGGCACAAAGCTTGCCGATGATACTGCTAAATCTCTTGTATCCGTTGTGGATGGAACTGCCAATGTCTCCCAGATAATAAACAAAATTTCTACCGCCTCAAATGAGCAGGCAAGCGCTATTATGCAAGTCACCATGGGTGTTGACCAAATTTCTTCCGTTGTCCAGACAAACTCTGCAACTGCCGAGGAGAGCGCAGCCGCTTCTGAAGAGCTTTCCGGTCAAGCCGCTATGCTCCGCAGCCTTGTAAATAAGTTCAACTTAAAGGGCGATGGCATGGGGACTAGTGCTTATAATGATGCACACAGTGCAGCGCCTGCACCAGCTAGCTACGGTTACCAAAATGACCATCAAAGTAACTCCAAGTATTAAATTGTTGATAACACCCATTTAATACAATTAGTGATAGGTAAGGTTTACAAATTACCCTCTTTAGTAGTGTTACATTGATGAATAGCATTAGTCGAAGGCAAAACAGCCCAGCTTTTAAGTACAAGGACTTTGATTTTATATCCCGAGCTTTCAACAGGTTTTCTGAAATTTTATAAAAAGGGGCTGAGACGATTTTTACATTTCGTCTCAGCCCCTAAATCGTAAATGATACCTCTTTACCGCCGCAAAACTGAATAATTTTATAAACAGTTAAGAGCCAAAACGGACTGGCAATCTATAGCCATAGCTGGTGTACATTAGCTATGCTTATAAGAGCATAAAACAAGCTAACGCAAGTCAAAGCCGCTTAAATTATGTAATATTCTCAACAGACGAATAAACCCCTGTAAATAGTGCATTTAAGCCTAATTTACAGGGGTTTATGTAATGTGGTGGAGACGAAGAGGATCGAACTCTCTACCTCTTGACTGCCAGTCAAGCGCTCTCCCAGGTGAGCTACGCCCCCACATTTATTGTACCTAACAAAAGCATATTCACACGCTATAGCTACTGGACATACTACACTGTGTAAGTCACTTTCTAAGTACCTTAGTATAATACCAAATTTCACACCATTTGTCAATAGAAAAATCATTAATATATGGGTTAATTAGTGGGAAATATTCATTTGTATGACAGTGTTCTCGCTATATATACCCATAAAAAATCGAGCCGCCTATTGGCAGCCCGATATTTCTTTATAACTATTAGAACAATGAGAACTTAATGATAATTGATGCAAAAACTATTGCAACTGTTGACAAAAGCTTGATAAGGATGTTGATAGCCGGTCCTGATGTATCCTTGAATGGGTCACCGACTGTATCTCCAACAACTGCAGCCTTGTGCATCTCTGAGCCTTTGCCGCCATTTGCTTCGATATGCTTTTTAGCATTATCCCAAGCACCGCCTGCATTAGACATCATTACTGCAAGTACAAAGCCTGTCATTGTAGAACCTGCAAGCATACCTGCAACACCGTTAACACCTAGCAATAAACCTACAACAAGCGGTGCGGCAACTGCAATGATAGCAGGAGCAAGCATCTCTTTTTGTGCAGCCTTTGTGCAAAGGTCAACGCAGGAAGCATAGTCCGGTTTGCCTGTGCCTTCCATAAGCCCTGCAATTTCTCTAAACTGTCTTCTAACTTCAACAACAATTGCTTGTGCTGATTTACCAACAGCCTCCATTGTGAATGCGGAGAATAGGAATGG
>JAVWUR010000050.1:0-14962 GCA_036667055.1 Oscillospiraceae bacterium | reverse complement strand
TTACGCTTGTTTTAGGACTTGTAGGGCTTGGATTTTGTCTTGCAGGTTTTACTGAAAAAAAGCAGTAACGGTAAGATTATCAGCATTTTGCTAAAGGCTTGGCAGCGCATCCTTATTAACCAAGCTTGACACAATTAAAGCCCCTGTAACTTAGGCGTAATGCCTAGCTTACAGGGGCTTTTTTGTTTTGCCATTTTGCCATATGATGGGGCAAAATTTCAAGCTTCCTATATTACATTATAGCTGGCGGCGCAACCTCATGTAGCGGTTGCTATGCAAATACAGAAAATCTTCATCAATCCTTAATGCCGTTGGCACCAACACTTTCACCCTTTTAATGGGGCAAGCCTCATAATAAAAACATTGGAGGGGATAAAATGTTTGCTGCAATTATATACGGAGAAAAAAACATAGAAATTAAATTTGAAAAGTTGGTGCGCAACCATCGTCTGCTGGCGATGTTCGCAGTATTTTTAGGCATGCCCATTTGCATACTCTTAGCGGTGTCTGCGCTGACAACGGTTGCCATACTGCCCATTGCTTGGCTTGCCGGCTGGCTGTAATCTTTATACAACCTTAACACTTTGGCACAACACATTAATACCGTCTTTGAACGTGAGCTGATAGACTTATGCTACAAAGAAACAGGAGGAAATTCATATGGCAGCAATGGTTTTAGCAATTGGAATAACGGCAGCGGCACTTTTAATTTATTATGTCGTGATTTTGCTAAGGGGGGATAGGCAATGACTCAAACAATTTTTCAATATATACTATATCTTTTAATATTGGCGGCGCTGGCAGTACCACTGGGCGCATATATGGCAAAAGTGATGAACGGTGAAAAAACTATTTTCACTAAAATACTCGCTCCCATGGAGAGGGCGATATACAAACTTCTCAAGGTTAAAGACAACGAGGAGATGACGAGCCAAAAATATCTTGCAAGCGTGCTGTCCTTTTCGGCAGTAAGCTTTGGCGCTTTATTTTTGTTGCAGCTCGTACAAGGCTTTTTGCCGGGCAATCCCCAAAAGCTTGGTGGGGTGAGCTGGGATTTAGCCTTTAACACGGCGGTGAGCTTTGTCACCAATACCAACTGGCAGGCATACAGCGGTGAGAGCACATTAAGCTATCTTACCCAAAGCTTGGGTCTTGCGGTGCAAAACTTTGTTTCAGCGGCGGTGGGAATGGCGGTGCTATTTGCCCTTATACGTGGCTTTGTCAAGGTAAAGTCCAAGGGCTTAGGCAGCTTTTGGGTGGACATGACCAGAATAATTTTGTACATTCTGCTGCCGCTTAACATTGTAATCTCCCTTTGCCTTGTAGGGGGCGGTGTGGTGCAAACCTTTAAGCCGGCTGAAAAGGTGCTACTTTTAGAGCCAATTGCAGTTACAGAAAATGGGGACATCATAGATAATGCAGTGATTGACACAAAGGCAAACACTGTTATTGTAAACGGAGAGATTGTTCCAAACGCTGAGATAGTAATGGAGCAAGTTATCCCCTTAGGCCCTGGGGCAAGCCAAGTTGCAATCAAGCAATCGGGAACTAACGGCGGCGGTTTTTACGGTACAAATGCGGCGCATCCACTGGAAAACCCAAGCCCCTTCACAAATATAATTGAAATGCTCTCACTGCTGTTAATTCCGGCGGCGCTGTGCTTTACCTTTGGGATAAATGTTAACAACAAAAAACAGGGGGCGGCAATTTTCTTAGCCATGTTCATCTGTCTGTGTGCAGCACTTACCGTCATAGGGGTAAATGAGCAGCTCGCCACACCACAGCTTAGCCAAGAGGGAAGGGTGGACATAACCACAGAAAATCAAGCTGGGGGCAACATGGAGGGCAAAGAGGCACGTTTTGGAATAGCCTCCTCCGCCACGTGGACTGCCTTTACTACCGCCGCTTCCAACGGCTCGGTGAACTCTATGCATGACAGCTTAACCCCTCTTGGGGGCATGGCGGCTATGTTGCAGATGCAGCTGGGCGAGGTGATTTTTGGCGGCGTTGGCTGTGGACTTTACGGGATGCTGGGCTTTGCTATATTAACGGTGTTTATCGCAGGGCTTATGGTGGGCAGGACACCGGAGTTTTTGGGCAAAAAAATCGAGCCATTCGAAATGAAATGGGCGGTGATATTATGTCTTGCCACACCTGTAGCTATCCTAGTGGGCAGCGGCGTTGCGGCGGCAGTCCCACAGGTGGCGCAAAGCTTAACCGGCACCGGCGCTCATGGATTTTCTCAGCTGCTGTATACCTATACCTCAGCGGGGGCAAACAACGGTTCAGCGTTTGCTGGCTTTGATGCCAACACGGTATTTATCAATGTAACCTTGGGAATTTCCATGCTGTTTGCAAGGTTTGTCCCCATTGTGGGAGCACTGGCAATAGCAGGCAGTCTGGCGGGAAAAAAGAGAATTGCAGTTACCGCAGGCACACTGTCCACAACAAATGGGCTGTTCATATTTTTGCTGATATTTGTGGTGCTGCTAATTGGCGCTTTAAGCTTTTTGCCGGCACTGGCACTGGGGCCTATGGCAGAATTTTTAGGCAGTATAGCGTAGAGACATAAGGAGGAAAATATTTCCATGTCCAATAAAAAGAAAAGCCCTTTTGCCGACAAAAAAATGCTTGGCAGGGCGATAAAAGACTCATTTATAAAGTTAAATCCCAAAACGCAGGGGCAAAATCCTGTGATGCTGCTGGTTTATATATCGGCGGTGTTGACTAGCATTTTATGGGTAGCGGCGCTGTTTGGACTGCGTGATGTGGGCACGGCATACACCCTTGCCATAGCAATTATTTTATGGTTCACGGTGCTATTTGCAAATTTTGCAGAGTCCATTGCCGAGGGCAGGGGCAAAGCTCAGGCAGACTCACTGAGAGCCGCTAAAAAGGATGTGGAGGCACATCAAATCCCCTCCATTGAGGAGCGGGACACTGTCACTGCCATCTCGTCGGCACTGCTTAAAAAAGGAAATCTGGTAGTGGTAAAGGCGGGGGAGCAAATACCAGCTGACGGCGAGGTTGTTGACGGAGCGGCATCGGTTGACGAGAGCGCCATAACGGGAGAATCCGCACCGGTAATTCGTGAGAGCGGCGGAGACAGAAGCGCAGTAACAGGGGGGACAACGGTGCTTTCCGACTGGATCGTGGTAAAGGTTACAAGCGAGGCAGGAGAGAGCTTTCTTGACAAGATGATTGCTATGGTGGAAGGGGCGGCACGAAAAAAGACCCCTAATGAAATAGCTTTGCAAATATTTCTTGTGGCACTAACCATTATATTTATTATGGTTACAATGTCTCTTTACACCTATTCTGCCTTTTCCGCAAAGCTTGGGGGAGTGGAAAATCCCACCTCGGTTACCACCCTTGTTGCGCTGTTAGTCTGTCTTGCACCCACAACAATAGGCGCACTGCTCTCCGCCATTGGAATTGCAGGCATGAGCCGATTGAATGAGGCAAATGTGCTGGCGATGAGCGGCAGAGCCATCGAGGCGGCAGGGGATGTAGATATCTTGATGCTGGATAAAACCGGCACCATCACCTTGGGCAACAGACAGGCAGCGGACTTTATTCCTGTGGACGGCGTGGAGGAAAAGGAGCTTGCAGATGCGGCTCAGCTATCCTCCCTTGCTGACGAAACCCCCGAGGGAAGAAGCGTGGTAATTTTGGCAAAGGAAAGGTTTAATATACGTGGCAGAAGCCTTTCCGACAAGGGTATGTGCTTTATTCCCTTTACCGCAAACACCAGAATGAGCGGTGTGGATTTTGATAAAAATGAAATACGCAAAGGGGCGGCGGATTCTATAAAGGCGTATGTTATAGCTGGCGGCGGAGTGTACAGCAAAGAGTGTGACGAGGCGGTAAAGGCAGTTTCAAACCAAGGGGGAACGCCTTTGGTAGTGGCGAAAAACCATAAAATTTTGGGGGTAATTCACCTTAAAGATATCATTAAGCAGGGGGTACAGGAAAAATTTTATGACCTGCGCAAAATGGGAATAAAAACCATTATGATTACGGGAGATAACCCGCTCACTGCGGCAGCTATTGCGGCAGAGGCAGGGGTGGACGACTTTCTAGCGGAGGCAACCCCCGAGGCAAAGCTAAAAATGATAAGAGATTTTCAGGCGCAGGGACACCTTGTTGCCATGACAGGAGACGGCACAAATGACGCTCCGGCACTGGCACAGGCGGATGTTGCCGTCGCTATGAACACAGGAACACAGGCGGCTAAGGAGGCAGGGAATATGGTTGACCTAGATTCCTCCCCCACAAAGCTTATCGACATTGTGCGCATTGGAAAACAACTGCTCATGACCCGTGGCAGTCTGACTACCTTTTCCATCGCCAACGATTTGGCAAAGTATTTTGCCATAATTCCAGCACTGTTTATCGGGCTTTATCCACAGCTTGGAGCACTTAATATCATGGGGCTACATTCACCCCAAAGTGCGGTGCTGTCTGCCATTATCTACAATGCATTAATTATTGTGGCACTCATTCCCCTAGCGCTGAAGGGGGTAAAATATCGTGAAGTTTCAGCTAGCAAATTGCTGGTGCAAAATCTATTGGTATACGGCGTGGGCGGATTGGTGGCGCCCTTTATATCCATTAAAATAATTGATATGCTGTTAGTGGCATTTCATCTGGCATAAGGGGGAATTTTTATGAAATTAATAAAATCTGTTTTGCCGAGAGCTGCACTGCTGCTAGTGGTATTTACCATGCTTTGCGGCGTGCTGTACACTGGGGCTATAACTGGGGTAGCACAGCTTTTTTTTCAAGGAAAAGCCAACGGCAGTGTCATTGAAATTCAAGGGGTAAAATATGGAAGTGAGCTGCTGGGACAGCAGTATACCAAGGAAAATCATATGTGGGGGCGCATTATGAATATAGATGTGACAACCTTTAAGGACGATGAGGGGAAAAGGCTTATGTACGCTTCTCCGTCCAATATAAGCCCAGCAAGCGAGGAATATGAGGAGCTGGTAGCACAGCGAGTGGAAGAAATAAAAGCGGCAAACCCTGAAATGAAGGACGTGGCAATTCCGGTGGATTTAGTCACCGTGTCGGGCAGTGGGCTAGACCCTCATATCTCCAAAGCCGCCGCTGAATATCAAGTGGTAAGGCTTGCCAAGGCAACAGGAAAAACCCAACAGGACATAAGGGACATTGTGGAAAAATGCACCACCCAAAAATTTCTCGGGATTTTTGGGCAGGAAAGAGTAAATGTTTTAAAAGTTAATTTGATGATTGAGGGTATTTTGTAGTATACTAATAATAGTAGCCGCTAGGGGTGTGGCGGCATAATAAAAAGAGGGGGCGGTGCAGTGGAGGATAAAAGACAAAATCCCGATGAGCTGTTAAAGCAGATTAAAGCGGAGGACACGGCTCGTGGTCGGGGGCATTTAAAAATATTTTTCGGCTATGCGGCAGGTGTGGGTAAAACCTATGCCATGCTCAAAGCCGCCCGTGCCGCCCAAAGACATGGCATAGAGGTTGTGGTGGGGTATGTGGAGCCGCACACACGTCCGGCAACGGTGGCGCTGCTTGAGGGCTTGGAACAGCTTCCTAATTTGATGGTTCAGCACAGGGAGCTGACGCTGCGGGAATTTGACTTGGATGGGGCGATAAAGCGCTGTCCCAAGATTATTTTAGTGGACGAGCTAGCCCACACCAACGCCGAGGAGTGCCGCCACGCCAAGCGCTATCAAGACATAATAGAGCTGCTCACAGCCGGAATTGATGTGTATACAACGGTGAATGTTCAGCATATTGAGAGTTTAAATGATGTGGTGGGCGAGATAACAGGGGTGACTGTCCATGAGAGAATACCCGATGCGGTTTTCGACAATGCCGATCAGGTGGAGCTTGTGGACATCGAGCCGGACGAGCTTATAGAGCGTTTAAACACAGGTAAAATATATAAAGAGACTCAGGCAACAAAGGCACTGGAAAACTTTTTTGATATAAAAAATCTTGTGGCACTGCGTGAAATTGCACTGCGCAGATGTGCTGACAGAATAAACAAAATGTCGGAGAAGGTGCGTGGCAGCACAGGGACGGATTACTACACTGATGAGCATATTTTGGTGTGCCTGTCCTCCTCCCCCACCAACCCCAAAATTATTCGAACCGCCGCCCGAATGGCGGATGCTTTTAAGGGCAGGTTTACCGCACTTTTTGTGGAAACCTCGGACTTTAGGGTTATGAGCACAGAAAACAAAGACAGACTGCGGAGCAATATGCGCTTAGCGGAGCAACTGGGGGCGACCATTGAGACGGTGTATGGGGATGATATATCGGCGCAAATTTCTGAATTTGCACGGGCGATGGGTGTGTCTAAAATAGTACTGGGGAGAAACAACGCACGGCGAAAGCACTTTTTTGGCAGCCCCTCTCTCACGGAAAAACTGTCCACGGCAGCGCCCAATCTAGACATCTACATTATACCCGACCGAGTGACAAACACAGTGTACAAGCCGGCAAAAGCCAAGGCAAACAGGCTTGAATTTACGCTCACCGACACGGCAAAAAGCATTTCGCTGCTGGTGATGGCAACGGCGGTAGGCTTGGTATTCTCGTGGCTGGGCTTTTCAGAAGCCAATATTATAACCGTTTATATTTTAAGCGTATTAATAACTGCCATCATCACAGCACAGCGAAGCTACAGCTTGATTTCCTCCGTTATAAGCGTATTAATCTTCAACTTTTTCTTTACCGAGCCAAAGTTTTCTTTCAATGCCTATGATGCCGGATATCCTGCCACATTTTTGATTATGTTTGTATCGGCATTTATAACAAGCACCTTGGCGGTTAGAATAAAGCAGCACGCACGGCAGTCGGCGGAAACGGCGTATCGCACCAAGATACTGCTGGAAACTAATCAGCTTTTACAAAAAGGCAGGCTTAAATCGGAGATACTTTCCATAACGGCAAACCAGCTTACTAAGCTTTTATCCCGAAGCATTATCTTTTATATTGTGGAAAATGGCGAGCTGTGCGAGCCGTTGGTATTTAGCCTAGAGGATAAAGAAAAAACCGATGGCTATATAAACAGCAACGAGAAAGCGGTTGCCGCTTGGGTGTACAAAAACAATAAACACGCCGGCGCTACCACCAATACCTTGGGCAGTGCAAAGTGCCTGTATCTAGCGGTGCGAGCCAATGAAACGGTGTACGGTGTTGTGGGCATAGCCATAGAGGAAACGCTGCTGGATTCCTTTGAAAAAAGCATTATGCTCTCTATTTTAGGGGAGTGTGCGTTGGCTCTCGAAAACGAAAAGGCGATTAGAGAGCGGGAGCAGGCGGCAATTGTGGCGAAAAATGAACAGCTTAGGGCAAACCTTTTGCGCTCCATATCCCACGATTTAAGAACACCCCTCACCTGTATTTCCGGCAATGCAGGAATTTTATTATCAAGCGGGGAAACTATAGAGGAGGATAAAAAGCAAAAGCTTTACACTGACATATATGACGATTCCCTGTGGCTTATCAATCTTGTGGAAAATCTGCTCTCGGTGACACGAATAGAGGACGGCAGCATGAATTTGCACATGACGGCGGAAATAATGAGCGAGGTGGTGGAGGAAGCCATACAGCACATCAATCGCAACAGTAAAGAGCATATAATCACTGTTGTTCCCACCGAGGAGATAATCATGGCAAAGATGGATGTGCGCTTGGTGGTGCAGGTGATTATCAACATTGTGGACAACGCCATAAAATACACTCCGGCCGGCTCTGAAATAACAATAAAGGTGTCAAGGCAGGGGGAGATGGTGCTCACGCAGATACAGGACACAGGGGGTGGACTGTCGGACGAGGCAAAATCCCATATATTTGAGATGTTCTATACTGCAAACACAAAGGTTGCGGATAGCCGCCGAGGAATGGGGCTGGGGCTGGCTCTTTGCAAATCAGTCATCACGGCGCACAAAGGTGAGATTACCGTTGAGGACAACAAGCCCACAGGCACAATATTCAGCTTTACATTGCCCAATGAGGAGGTGCATATATATGAATAAATCACTGATTTTAGTGGTGGAGGACGACTGTGCGGTGCGCAATTTAATTGCCACAACCCTTGAAACTCACGACTATAAGTACCACACCGCCGCTACAGGAGAGGCGGCAATATTGGCGGCGGTATCCCACAATCCGGATATTGTGCTGTTGGATTTAGGCTTGCCGGACATGGACGGGGTGGAGATAATTAAAAAAATCAGGACATGGTCAACAATGCCGATTATAGTCATAAGTGCACGGAGCGAGGACAGTGACAAGATTGATGCCTTGGATGCAGGGGCAGATGACTATCTGACAAAGCCCTTTTCTGTGGAGGAGCTGCTGGCTCGTCTGCGAGTGACAATGCGGCGGATAAACTATACACAGACTGTGGGCGGCAGAGCAAATTCCGAGTTTACAAACGGAGATTTGCGTGTGGATTATGCCGCCGGCTGTGCATATATGAACAGCAAGGAGCTGCACTTGACTCCCATCGAGTACAAGCTGTTGTGCCTGCTGTCCAAAAATGTGGGCAAGGTGCTAACCCATTCCTACATAACACGAGAGATATGGGGAAGCGCTTGGGATAACGATGTGGCATCCCTTCGGGTATTTATGGCGGCACTGCGCAAAAAACTGGAGCCAAATATAAATTCGCCCAAATATATACAAACCCATGTGGGGGTAGGATATAGGATGCTGCGAGTGTAAAATCCGAAAAGTAAAAGGGCACCAAGGCGGCGCCAGGGTATAGATACGCTATAAAAATCCCAAGGATAGGGTATAGATGGGCTATAAAAACGCCAAAGAATATTTAAAATATCAAAGATAAAAACCCCTGTGAAATAGGTGATAATGCCTAATTCACAGGGGAAAATATTTTATGGGGAAAAGCACAGCACTCAAAAGCAGCTTGCTTTTTATTTTAAGGGAAAACGCCTTGACGCCAAGCTATTTTACAGCGCTTTTGGCAAATAAATGGTCCATATATGCACGTCGCACCTCGGCATACAAAAGACGAGAAATTGGGATGGTGTTTCCCCCCGTGGAGATAAACTCACCCTGAGTAAGCTCGCTCATATGCTCTAAATTCACAATGTAGGAGCGATGAACCTTGATAAATTCCTCCCGATCCAAAAGGGTGTTTTCATATTCAACGAGAGGGGAAAAGACCTCTCGAACACAGCCGTCGCTCATGTGGAAATACAGCCGTTTATTTATCACTTCAATGTAGACTATTTTTGAAAATAAAACACGAGCTACCCCACCGTGGGTTTTTATGGCAAAGCAATCGGAATGTATCTGCTCCTGTTCAAAAATCGCATCTAGGGACAAGAAAAGCTTTTCCTTTGGGACGGGCTTTAAAATGTAGTCCATCGCCTTTACAGAATAGCTTTCCAATGCAAACTCTACCGAGGAGGTGAGAAAAATTATCTTCACATTATTATCAAAATCCCGCACCTCACGAGCCGCCTGTATACCGGTAAAGCCGGGCATTAAAATGTCTAGCAGCAGCAGGTCGTACCGGTTCACCTTGGAGGTCGCCAAAAGATCAGCGGCGCTTTGGTAGGCAGTGTAGGTCAAGAGAGTGCCCTTCTCATGGTTGTAAGCATCTAAAAAGGAAGAAATACGGGCTATTTCCGATAAATCGTCATCACAAATTGCAATATTCAAAGGGAACACCTCCTTAAATCAGTTTTCGGTTAGTTTCGGTCAGTTTGCTGTAAATATATACTCTATAATAACATAAAGTATTTATGTTTTCCAGTGAATTTTACATTTCGAGACGGAAACAACTACATTTCACGAAATAATAAACTTTTACCAGTAAAATTTGATATGCTTAAAACATGAAATATAAGATACACAGATGGCGGCTTCGTAAATTAAGTCTCGGTAGGAGATAATATTCAAAAGGGGGGTGAGGGGCTTGATTACGTTGGTAGCGTTTACAGTTGCAATAGCTAGCACAGTGGCATTTATGATACTGTGGTTTTCAATGGTTCAAAAGGAGCTGTCAGCTAAGCAAAATATGGCAAAAAGTGCTAAGTTGCAGCTTGTCTCCGCTCAAAAAAAAAATATCAGAGCAAAAAATTCTCACGAAAAACAAATCTCACAATCGGTGTTGTCACGCAGTGAGGACATATACAAGCAGTCGGTGGAAAATTATAATCGCTCCCTCAAGGAAGTGCAAAACTTTATACCGGGCAGCTTGATGGGCTTTCGACAGCTAAAATAAATGGGCAAAAAGCATTGGTATGTTGACAACAAAACATTGTTAGATTAAAATGGGTAAAACAGATTTTGAGCAGTCTGTTTCAAAATGGACGATGCTCAAATACACAAAAACATATTTCACAAGGAGGAAATTATGATGTTAATAGCACTTATTGTATTGGCGGTCATTCTGGTTATAGTTGTTGCTTGGGTTATGTCCACACAGCGCAGTTTGGTGGTGCTCGATGAGAATATAAATAACGCCATGAGCCAAATTGGCGTTCAACTGTCCTCTCGTTTTGATGCACTTACATCCCTTTTGGACTTGACCAAGGGGTATGCAAAGCATGAAAGCGAAACGTTGATTGAGACGATAAAATCAAGAAGAAGTGTTATCACCGCAAAGTCCAGCCCCGATGAGGTGGTTAGACAGGAGGGAATTATTCAGGAGGCACTGGGAAGAATTGCAATGGTTTCCGAGCAGTACCCTGAATTAAAGGCAAATGAAAACTACATGAAAACCATGGATGCTGTAAATAGCTATGAGAACATGGTGCGCACCAGCCGCCTTGTTTACAATGACAGCGTGACAAAGCTAAACCGCAGTATTCGTATGTTCCCGGTATCGCTCATAGCGGGTATGCTCGGTTTTGTACAAAGGGATTATCTGGAGGAACAGGCATCAAAAGCTGATATGCCAAGCATGAAATGAGACACAATATGAAGAAGAAATTAATGGGAATTTTCGCAAGCTTGCTGCTTTTAACAGCACTTGCACTACCCGCCTTTGCCGCAAACAGCGTGACTGCCATAACTGTCGATGCTGTTGTGGAAAAGGACGGCTCCATGTATATTACTCAAAATTGGCAGGGGGATTTTACCGAGGGCACAGAAAATTACATTCCTATGAATGTGCCGGATTTTCTCACTATCAGCGGGCTGAGGGTGGCGGATCAAAACAGAGCCTATGAGATGGTGCCAAGCTGGGACATCAATGGCAGCTTTGAGGATAAAGCCAATAAATGCGGCATAAATTATACGGATAACGGATATGAAATTTGTTTTGGAATAAGCGAGTACGGACAAAATTCCTATACAATAGAGTATAAATTAGACAATGTTGTGGGCGGCTACAGCGACATGGATGGGGTAAATTTTCGTTTTGCCAATGACAAGATGAACACAACACCAACAGATGTTGTGGTGACGATACGTCTTGCAGACGGCACCCCGATAACCGATGATATGGCGGATATCTGGGCGTTTGGATTTGAGGGACAGGTGGGCTTTAGTGACGGTGCTATCGTGGCTAAAACCGACAGCCCCATCACAGCGGATAATCACGTAACGGTTATGTTTGGGCTAAATAAAGGGGTGATAAGCCCCTCTCGCACAGTGGAGGATAGCTTTGAAACGGTAAAAAAAGCGGCTTTTGAGGGCAGCGATTACAGCTATGACCAGGGCGAGGATATGTCAGCGATGGACGCTTTAATGCTGTTTTTGGGCTTTATAGTCCTACCGGTAGTTATAGTTGCCATGGCTATACGCATTAAAAAGAAAAGTAAAGAAAAGAAATTGGCAGAATTTTCCGACAGCTTCGGGTATTTTCGTGACATTCCAAATGAGGGTAATACCAACGCCACCTACGAGCTGGGGCGGCTGTTTGAAGTGTGCAAGGACGGCGCTATTCTCGCCACAGGTATGCTAAGGCTGATTGATTTAGGGTGCTTGTCCCCTGATAGCGAGGAGGAAGTCGGCTTTATGGGTAAGACCAAGGAGACGACAAATTTGCGGCTAATGGGCACAGGTCACGGCGCTATGAATGAATATGATGAATATTTGTACACGGTTTTAGAGGGAGCAGCAGGTAAAGATGGGGTTTTGCAGCCCAAGGAATTGGGGCGGTTTGCCGACCAGCACGATGAGCTGTTGCAAAATTATATATTAAAATGCGAGGGTGACGGCAAGAAATACCTAAACGAAAAGCATTGCTTAACCCGTTGGACTTTGCCCTCACAGCTTAAATATCTAACATCCAATGGCAAAAAGGAGCTGGGTGAATTGATGGGCTTTAAAAAATATCTAGAGGACTTTTCACTTATCGCCGAGCGTGGGGTCAAGGAAGTTCCTATCTGGAAAGAGATGCTATCCTACGCTATGCTATTTGGCATAGCCGATAAGGTTGCACAGCAGATGAAGGATATGTATCCAAACATTTCAACGGAGATTGCCAGCTATAATCAAACGGTATATACCGCATATTCCTATCAATATTTAATGTACAGCAACATGCAAAATGCACAGGCTAGACGGGAACAGGAAAAGCGTAGCAGCGGTTCAGGCGGATTTTCTTCAATAGGCGGCGGAGGAGGCTCCTTTGGTGGAGGCTCCGGCGGCGGCTCACGATAAATGTCAGTATAATTAGGAGGATATCACTATGGGATTATTTTCAAAAAAAGCGCCCTGCCCAATTTGCGGCGGTAAAATTTCCATGTTTCTGCCCACAAAGATTGGGGGAGAACACATCTGCGACGAGTGCGCAGGAAAATTGGATGTACAGAATGAATTAAAGGAGGGGATGACAATTCCCGAATTTAAAGAGTACCTGATGTTTTACGAGGAAAACTGTCGTTTAAGAGAAAAATTTGTAGTTTCACAGAAGTTGGATTTTGGCTGTTTTGACACAAAATTGATGTTTGATTTTCAAAATAAGCTGTTCTGCATGAGCAAAAATCTGGACAAAACCATCTTTGAGGGCAGTGCGATAAAAAGCTTTACCATCAAAGAGGACTCACACCCACTGTTTGAAGGCGGTGAGAATGGTCTGAAAAGATATGTTAGCACCGTACCCGAGAGGGTTATGGCACTAGCGCCGCAGATTGCTCAGTTTATAATGAACGAGAGACTTGTGGACGCTATTGACAAGATGGGCAAAGACGATGAAAAAAGAAATAATTATCATCCCGACGTTGAAATCCCCGAGCCATTCCGTGAATTTTATGTGGAGATAAATATGGAGCACCCATATTGGGAGGTCATTAGATGTGATATGTCTGCACCGACCTTCTCGAGAAGCTATCCCGATGCAAACGATTACATGAATGACTACCAGAGGGATGTTGAGGTGATGGATCAGCTTGCCAAGGCGCTTATGGATGTGGCTTTCCCCGGAAAGGGAGAGGTTGTCATGGGCGGCGGTGCAGGGGCTGTAAACCAAGCAGCGACAGCAGCGGTTCCGGCAGCAGCAGCCGGAGATGCCATTGAGGACATCAAGAAGTACAAGGCGTTGATGGAGGAAGGCATAATCACCAAGGAAGAATTTGACCTAAAGAAAAAACAATTGCTAGGCATATAAATCATCAATTAAAAACTCGTAAAGCAGCTCCGCATGGGGCGCTTTACGAGTTTTTCGGTTTTCCTAATGGGGCACTTTACGAGTTTTTCGGTTTTAGGGCAATTAAAAGGAGGGCAGGTAGTAGTCTGCCAGAAATTTTATCTTTTCTTGGTGGTGGGCGCAGTGGCTGTCAAACACACCCACCACAATAAAGCCAGCCGCCTTTGCCGTGGCTATGGCGTGTAGGGCATCCTCGAACACCAGTGTTTCGGATTTTTGAGTGCCCAAAAGCTCCAAGGACTTTTCAAAAATCACAGGGCTGTCCTTGCCAAACCCCACATCGGTACAGGTGAGTATCTCGCTGAAATATTCCAAAATACCATTGTGCTGCAGTGCGCTTTTGGCGATATCCCTGTCCGTTGCCGTGGCTACACACATAGCTATGCCATGGGCTTTAAAAAGCTCCAGCAGTGGTAAAACCCCAGCTTTTAGTTCCACAGCGCCCGAGTAAAGCTCCCCCACATAGGAGTTGACGTGGTCGATAATCTCCTGTGAAGTGCCCTTTAAACCATATTCTGTTTGGTAGTGCTCCACCGCCTGCATAATGCTCAAGGTGCGAAACCGTTCATTCAATCCGGGCTTGGGTGCTATTCCAAGGTGAAGAAGATAGTCCTCCCCCATGGTGTCCCAGATAAACATGGAGTCAAGGAGCGTGCCGTCCAAGTCAAAAATTGCCCCCTTGACGGTCATATCCTTTAGAATGTCCGCTGCGCTGTGTATTTCATTTTTATCAGATGTCATAAGTTTCCCCTTTATTGGCAAAAATCCTGCCGCTTAGAGCGCACAGTTTAGCTGTATATTATCTACAAGGACGGCTTTATCGGCTAAAGTCTGCCCTATAATGTGGTAAAAAAATAGCGAGAGTTCAATTTTATATGAACACTCGCTATGGTCTGAGTGACCTGACTTGAACAGGCGACCTCTACCACCCCAAGGTAGCACGCTACCAACTGCGCTACACCCAGATTTGCTTTTAATATTATAACAAACTATTGGTAATTTTGCAACAGGTAAATTGAAATAATTTTAAATATTGGGAAAAATGTTAATTCTCAAAGTAATTTTCACAGTGGAGGTCAGTGGGGCAATGCTTTAAAAATTCAAGAAAAACAGCCCGAGCGGTAGGACAAAAATATGGATAAGGGCGGTATACCAAAGCCCCAATAAGTGAGCTTAAAAAACAAAAAGTCTTGTGCGGAAATTAACAGCACAAGACTTTTTATATTGAAAGCTAATCTACAATTTCAACCTTTGCCATAACCAGTTGAAAGCTAATCTACAATTTCAACCTTTGCCATAACCAGTTGAAAGCTAATCTACAATTTCAACCTTTGCCATAAC
>JAVWUR010000049.1:0-14968 GCA_036667055.1 Oscillospiraceae bacterium | reverse complement strand
CATTTGATTTTTCGTTCTCTTTTTGGACTTCTTTAAAGATGTTAAAATATTCTATCGCATCGTTAATAGATGCTGTGGCAAAAATAGCATTGTAGCGTCTGTTGTAAGTTGAACCATCATGCTTTGAAATAATAGCATCAACAATTTTTCTTTTACTCAGTGTGGAATTCGCTTTAGCTGCCTTTTTCAAATCATCAGGCTCAAAATATTCTATATGAAAACGCAGAACATTTTTATCCTCAATCGCATTTGTAATTGTGTAAGGATGAAGAAGCTTTTCAAAAACATCCTCTGTTGTTCTATATGATCCTATAGTACCATCTATTTGCTTATAGGTTGAGTTTTCTTCAAAGATAGGTGTTCCGGTGAAGCCAAAAAGTTGGGCTTTAGGAAAGAAATTTTTGATAGCATCATGATTATCTCCAAATTGGGAACGATGGCACTCGTCAAAAATAATCGCCATTCGCTTGTTTTGAAGTATTGCCAGTCGTTCTTTGAAAGTCAATTGTCCTCTATTTTTCTTTTCCTGATTTCGTTTGCTACTCTCATCAAGGGCTAAACCAAGCTTTTGGATTGTAGTAACGATGACTTTATCTTTATAATCATCTGAAGTTAATCTTCGAACCAGGCTTTCGGTATTGGTGTTTTCCTCTACGCAGCCTTCTTGGAATTTATTAAATTCCAAGCGAGTTTGTCTGTCCAAATCTTTTCTATCCACAACAAATAGACACTTTTCAATTTCGGGATTGTCCTTTAAAAGCGTCGATGTCTTAAATGATGTAAGAGTTTTTCCGCTCCCAGTAGTGTGCCAAATATATCCGTTACCTCTATTTTCTTCAATACACTCCATAATTGCCTTAACGGCATAAATCTGATATGGACGCATTATCATCAATTTTTGTTCACTTACCACAAGCACCATATACCTACTGATTAGCTCTCCAAGCGTGCATTTAGGTAAGAATTTTTCAGTAAATTCATAGAGGTTTGTGATTTTTCTATTTTCCTTGTCAGCGTACTCGTAGATGGGCAGAAATCTTTCGCCTGCATTGAAGCAAAAATGTTCCGCCTGATTGTTTGCAAAATAATATGTGTTAGTTTCGTTGCTAACAATAAAAAGTTGCATAAAACAGAGCAGCGAATTTGTATATCCGTTACCGGGATCATTTTTATAATTAACGATTTGCTCCATTGCTTTCTTAGGTGTAATTTGCAATGTTTTTAATTCAATTTGAACTACAGGAATGCCATTTATAAGAATAATTACATCGTAGCGATGATTGCTATTATCAGTATTGATTCGTAGTTGATTAACTACTTCAAATTCGTTTTTACACCAATCTTTAGTGTTTATAAGAGTATATTGCAAAGGCGTATCATCGTCACGCTTAAATGTATTCATTTCTCGCAGTGCTTTAGCGGCAGCAAACACATCTGCAGTTATGATACTATCTCGCAAACGCGTAAATTCCGAATCACTCAACCTAACTCGATTAAGCCTTTCAAAATGCTCCCTAAAGTTAGATTCAAGTGATACCTTATCTCTGATATCTTGGCAATATTTATATTTTAAATCCTGTAGCTTTTGAATAAAGCTCGACTCAATTTCTTTTTCAAGTTTCATATAAAGTCTCCTTACTTGTAGAATAGAAGAATGTTTAAATAGCTATCTAATCTTTTCGATTGTTTCAATCAGCCCAGGCTCTATGTTATTCTCTTTGCAAAGTTTAATTAAAGCATGCCGAGCTATTTGATTTGGCTTTGTATGCCCGTTCTCCCATCTATTTACAGAGGTAAAACCAACATGAAGTTCTCGTGCTAATGCCTCTTGGGATAAACCCATGTCTGAACGCACTCGCTTAATCGCCTCGTCTAAGTCCATATATTTGCACCTCGCTATTATATATCTTTATATTTTATAGTATATCATATGCTATAGCATACTGCAATAAATATTATATAAAAAGAAGTACATCTAAATTTTATACGCTTTAGATGTACTTCTTTTCGTATTCAGTTTGTGTTAATTAGTTTTCCCTTGTGACACAGTCGTTTTGAAGTGAAAGCCTTTTTTAAGTGGGACTAGATTTAATCGCTGTGAACAAAGAAATCCACCGACCCAATAATGTGGTCGGGATGACAGGATTCGAACCTGCGGCCTCTGCGTCCCGAACGCAGCGCTCTACCAAGCTGAGCTACATCCCGATTAACCTTTGTTATTCTACTACATTTAGGGTGAAAAGTCAACATTATAATTGGGCGAAATTATGAAATTGGGCGTTTTGAGCATAGCGCCGATTAAAAAATATTTTTACGATCCTGATCACCATCTGCCTTGAACATCATAAAATCTTGTTGATGGGTTGTGAAGTAAAAATAATCAATATTTTCCTGTAAAATAGGGTTTAAGTAGTTGGGCAGAATGTTTGTATCACCGTCACAAAGTAAAGAAAAGCCCGCTGAACCGCCGTTTACACCAACGCTGTACATATCGCAGTACTCACAGCAAAGCTGCTGCAAAAGCACGTCCACCCAGCCGTTTAACAGCTCGAAATTATGAGGAGCGCCAACGTAGTCCACCAGACGTAAAACATTGCCTTCCTCCCCCTTATTGACCCTAAAAACCACCAAAGACACGCAGGCGTTATTCTGGTACAAGCCCAAAACAATATAGGAAAGGTATGGGTTGTTAAAATAGCGCTTGTTTAGATACCAGTAATCCTTGTGGGGAGCACAGACACTGTCCAAGGGGAAAGCTTGCTGTAGCTCTGCAATGCTGCGAAATTCCTTTAAAACCACGCCGTCAGCTTTTGTGCAAGGGAGAATGTTTTTGTTGTTCACCACGGCGATGTTGTATTTTTCCAAGTCATTAAGCCGATAGTAGTGCTGCATTTTACCGGGGTAGTAGCCCAAAAAATTATAGAATGGCAGTGTGTTCTCTCGAATATTGTTGCAAGCCATAACATTTGCGCCTGTGAGGGACTGCATGGCACCCATAAGCGCTAGCCCAAGCCCATTCTTACCTTTTTTGGCACACCAAATGGAAACCCAAATATCGCTGTGCGGACTTTGGGAGCACTTAATATATCCGCAGATAGCAGCGATTTTTCCCTCCTCCTCCAGATAATAAAAATTAATATTTTCACCGTCTAGATAGTAGTAGTTAAAGAAAGTTTCGTTATTTACAAGAGGGTGATTGTCGCCCCAATTTTCATTTAAAAAGCTAACAATTTTTGGCTTTTCCCACAGGGCGGCACGTTTGATGCCTTCGTTATTCAATTACACTTCCTCCGGTGATGGGAAGATTTACCCCTGTGATAAATCCGGCGCTATCACTCAACAGAAAAACCATGGCAGGCACAACATCTGCAACCTTAGCATTGCGCTTCAAGGGGTGCTGATTTGCTGCCGCCTCAACGATAAGGTGACTGGTCTCACTTAAAAATTTTGTTTCTATCATGCTGGGGCTGATGGAATTTACCGTTATTCCTAGGGCAGCATAATCAGCAGCAAGACTTTTCATAAGCCCAACGATGGAATTTTTAGCCATGATATAGGCGGTTGTATTTTTAGGAGGGTTAGATAAAACGTAGCTTGTCGCCATAAAAAGCACCCTGCCAAACTTGTTTTTTGCCATCTGCGGCAAAATATGTTTACAGATTTTAACGGCGCTTATAACCTGAACATTTATATCCAGCAAAAATCTTTCCTCATCAAAATTCTTGAATTTTGTGTTGACAACTCGCAGAGCGGGCAGGTGAATAAAATGGGTGGGGGACAGTCCGCTTTCAGCTAACTGTGAGATAAAAGCATCGGTATCGGACGGGCAGGACAGGTTGGCGTCAAAAAATAAAGCGTCAATATTATTTTGTGCACAAAATTCTTTAAGAGTGGAAAAATCTCCAAAGCCTTGGAGTAAAAATTTATCGCTGCCACTCTTTAAAGAGGATATCAAGCCCAATCCAATGTCACTGGTTGCGCCGGTGATAAGATATATATTATTCATTATTTACGAACCCCCGCTTGTATCACGGCTTTGCAAACTTTTTTACCGTCTTGATTAGTGATGACCCCTTTAATGGTTACAGTATTAAAGGTTTCGTTAATTTCGCTTATTTTACCGCTGATAGTTAAGCTGTCCTGTGGAAAAACAGGGCTTAAAAACTTGGTTTCCACACTGTGCAGCAGGCAGTGTTCCCCGGGCAGATACACCCCCGCTAAGGTAGAAAACATACTGCCGAATAACATTCCGTGGCACACTCTACCCTTAAATCCCTGACTCTTGGCATATTCCTCGTCTACGTGTATAGGGCTGACATCACCGGTAATTTCGATAAATTTGTCCATCATGTCCGAGGTTATAACAGCGCAAAAGCTCTCCTGCATACCAACGGATAAATCCTTTAAAGTGTAACTGTTCATAAAAAACACCTCCTATATTCTATCTGTATATTTTAGCACAAACAAAAGGGGAGTTGCAACTGCATCCCCCCAATAATTTTGGATTAGCTTCAATTAACCCGCTAATTTTGCTACGAGATTTGCCATATCTCCAACATTTGCAAGGTGGCTTACATCTTCCAGCTTAAATTTAATGCTGAATTTTTTTTCAATTGCAACTAGAAGATTGATTTGCTCTAGGCTGTCCCAATCCTCAATGTCCTCGGCGGTGGTAGCATCGGTCAATTCAATTGTATCATCGTCAAAGATATCTCTAAAAATTACCGTTAAATCCTCAAAAATTTCTGGTCTTGTCATGCTCTATACCTCTTTCATTTCAATAACATTGTTTTTTATTTTATAGTCTGTGGGAATATTGAAAGTATATTTTTTTTCAAATTCCGTTTCACTTACAAGAGTAAAGCCAATGGAATCGTAAAAGTCCTTTACGATAACATTTTTGGCGCTGGGCAGATAGCTTGCGGTGATGGTGTCCACGCCATTTTTGATACATTCCTTTACCAGAAAGTCAAAGACGGCAAATTCCAGATGGCGCTTGAACACACGGCAGGACATAACCCACAGGTCGATGTTTGCCACGTTTTCACTCACCTTGGCAATTAGACAGGTGGTGATGCCATTGTCCCCAAACTTGTCCACCAATTTTGCATAGGCGCTGATGTAGCTTTGTTTATCGGCTATTATCTCATCAACCTCGCTTTGGGTATATCTGCGTGTTGTAAAGTTAAACTGGTTAGTTTTGTTGATGAGCTGGGTAATTCTCTCGCTGTGAGCAGCGGAAAAACCGCCGATTTCCCCCGTCATTTCAAGGCTTAAAAGGTAGTCGGTGTAATCCCCAAAGGAGCTTTGAGCGGCAGCACGCATCACATTTTGTTTGTACATTTCGTTGCGCTTGGCATCGTCCTTGGTAAAGCCGGTTATCTCAAAAAAACCACCTCGGTCAATGGATTTGATGTAGTCCTCAGGGCAGTTTACGCAGGGCACTGTGACAGACGGTAAGGATTGAGATACAATCTCTCGCTCAGCGGGGTTATCGTCAATAAAGACAAGGCTGTCCTCGCCTATATTTATCTCTGCTGCAATATTTTTGATGTTGATGTGCTTAGGCTCCCAGTTGGCTTTAAAGCAGATAAAATCATCAAGGGACAAGGGGGACTCTTTTCGCTGACTAAACCCTTTTTGGGCAATGTCCAGCTCGTTTTTTGAACAAACATTCAACATAATCCCAAGCTGTGACAGCTTTTTAAGGTAGCTTTGAAATTCGGTGTAGGACATACCGGCGGGCGCCTCGTTACCGATGGTAATGCCCTCCACCCCGTCATCTCCGATAATGCCGCCCCACAGGGTATTGTCTAAATCCAGCACTACACTTTTTTTGTTTTTGCCAAGTGCAGATTTGATTATTTTGGCAATACTAAAGGCTAAATCCGGAATTTTTTCAACGGACAGAGCGTACTTGTATAGATACCAATTTTCGAGATTAAACCAATTATCAAGCCCAATAAGGCTGGATAGATAGTCTATATCATTAATATAAAAATTTTCCGTTTCAGCAGCGTAATCGCTTAAAAGCATATTTAGCCGAGAGGTGTAGTTTACAACGCCCTGAGCCATAACAGCGTCCTTGTTGCCATACATACGGTAGAAAGGCTTTTCAAAATTGTTGGCGATAACGATAGCGCCAAAGCCCAAAGCCGCCTGATAACACGCTTTAAATTTGGAAAACTCTTTATCTAATTTAAGCTTGACGGTTTCGGCATCATCCTGTGGTGTGGGCAGGTTCTCCAGATTTTTATTGGTGGTGTGTATGTAGATAAAATCCGGCTTAAAATCCTTTAAGCTGCCATCATCAAAGATAAGGTTTTCATAAAATCTTGAATACCCTCCTTGAAAAAACACAGGCTTTATTCCATATTCCAAAAGAAAAAGTTCAAGTATATTTTGTACTTCACCTATAGTTGACCCACTTAAAATAGCAACTCGTTTTTCCATTAGATTTTCCTTTAAAAGCAGCTCTTTTTTTAAGCTCTTTTTCTTTTGAAGTATAAAGCCATTATCCAATGGGTAGCTTAAAATTGACAAATTAAATCACTCCTTGACATTTTATATTTTATAAATTATAACATATATTGCAGTTATAATCAACAAATAATAAGGCAATAAGTAATGGGATAAAATTTGTCACACTTTTGTTGTTGAAATTTGCAGTAAAAAAAAGTATAATAAACTATTAGTATAGCTGTTGCTTAATAGGCAGTATAGGCAGTTAAAGCCCAAAATCCTCTAGCCGAAGCTGCAATTCCTCTTTCGAGCTAACTTTTATGCCCTTTCGAAGGAGTTCAATGTCATTTTCCGGCAAGAGATGGGTGTAAACTTCATACACCACCACAGGTTCGCCGTCAATTTTGTGGAACACGGCGATTTTGCCATGGTAATCAGCTATAATATATTGGCTTTGTTGGGGGGGAGCCTCTCGGGTTAAAGGCTTTGTATTCATATTATATATGCTTATAACCACCAAAGCTGTGCAAAATATTGTAGAGACAATAAAAATCAGTTTTTTCATAAAAGCACCTCACTTAAAGTATATTGTTGCTGCTTTTATTAAAAATAATACATTTTCACGAATAATTTTGAATAGGGGGAAATAACTATCAAAAAGTACAATAAAAATGCAAAGTCAAATGAGAATGACAGCGCAAAGCCAAGCGCTCAAAGAAAACCCAAAAAAGTAAAGCGGGTGTGGTGGAAAGAATTGCTTTATTGGGGCGGGGTTTTGGTGTGTCTTGGAATTATGGTAGGCTCCGTTATGGCGGTTGCAATGTCTGCATACCTTGTAAAGGTTACGGAAAATGACGATGCCGTTTTAAATTTAACCAATATAAAATGGAATTTGACAAGTATAATATATTACCCCGAGCGTGGTGCGGACGGAAAAGAGACGGGTGAATTTAACGAGTATCAGAGACTTCAAAACAAAACGGAGAACCGTATTTGGGTTGACCTTGGAGATATATCACCCTACGTTGTGGATGCGTATATTGCCGTTGAGGACAAAGATTTTAAAGACCACAAGGGTGTAAATTTAAAAAGAACTATAGCAGCTATGATAAATGAGTACAGCCCCATAAAGCTTTTTGCATCAAAACAGGGGGCGTCTACAATAACACAGCAGCTTGTTAAAAACCTTACTAATGACACCGCCGGCAGCGGCTTACAGGGGGCGCTAAGAAAAGCAAGAGAGATATTCAGAGCCTATATGCTGGAAAAACGATACAGTAAGGAGATTATACTGGAGGCTTATCTTAACACACTGGGCTTGTCAGGGCAGTTAGCCGGTGTGCAGGCAGGGGCAAACGCTTATTTTGGCAAGGACATCAGCGAGGTGACACTTGCTCAAGCGGCATCCATTGCAGGAATAACCAAAAGCCCAACCTACTATAATCCATTTATAAATCCGGAAAATAATCTGGAGCGCAGAAACCATATTCTAGGTCTTATGCTGGAACAAGAGAAGATTACCCAAGAAGAATATGATACGGCGATTGCAGAGGAATTGATTTTGACAGGAAAAGCTCCCGAGGACACCAAAAGCTATAACTCGTACTTTACCGACATGGTGGTAGAGAGGGTTATTAAGGACTTAATGGCGAAATTCTCCATGACCGAGGGGGAGGCAACTTCATATTTTTACAATAGCGGATTAAAAATCTACTCCACCGTTGACCCTACAGTTCAATCGGCAATGGAGGCAGAATTTGCCGACGGCAGTAAAACCTTTCCGGTAAAGGAAACAAAGGTTAAGGACAAGGTCACAGGGGAGGAAAAGGTAGTAACCCCACAAGCTGCCATGGCAAGCATCGACTACACAGGCGCCATTGTAGGTACGGTGGGCGGGCTTGGTACAAAGACAGAGGACAGAAGCTTTAACCGAGCGGTGGACGCCATACGGCCTGTCGGCTCTACAATGAAGCCAATCGGTGCCTATGCGCCGGCGCTAGACTACAAGCTTATAACATATTCCACAGGGTATGAGGATAACTTTTTAAAGATGATGCCGGACAAGACCGCCCCCGAAGGTGAGCGTCCTTGGCCAAAGAACTACAGTGGAACATACTCAGAGGCTACAATACCGGTGGTAAAAGCTATAGCAAAATCCTTAAACACAATTGCTGTAAAGGTCGAGGACGTTTTAGGCCCTAAAACTGCTTACGATTTCCTTAAGGACACATTGCATATAACCAGCCTTACTCCACAAGACATGGACATTAGCCCGATGGCGCTAGGCTCCCTCACCTATGGCATATCGCCTCTTGAGATGGCAGCGGCATATGCGATGTTTGGCAACGGCGGAAAGTATACAACACCTCACTGTTATACCACCGTGGAGGATTCAAGCGGCGATATCATCCTCGAAACAAAGGTTACAACGGTGCAGGCAATATCGCCGGAGACAGCATATATAATGAACCGTGCCTTAAAGCAAGTTTTGCTGCCAGAGGGTACAGCCAATGGTCTTGCTCCAAAACGGCTTGACGCTGTAGGTAAAACCGGAACGACCTCCGACGATAAGGATCACTGGTTTATCGGGCTTACACCCTATTACTCCACAGCCACATGGTGGGGCTATGATGACCAAGTTACCTTAACGGTCAACTACAGATCCCATCCGCCTACAACGGCATGGCGAAATGTTATGAATGTAGCTCAAGAAAAGATGGATGCTAAAAGCTTCCCAGTTTCAAAAAATGTTGTGACTATGACATACTGTGATGATTCCGGAGACTTAGCAAATCCCACCTGCCCCTCACCGAGAGAAGGGTACTACACCGAGGATAATCTGCCGGGTATGTGTATAATGCACTAGTACTTGGCACAGAATAATTTTCAAAAGTGAAAAGAAAAGGCGAGAGCGTTATGCCCTTGCCTTTTTTGTATACAGAACAGCCATGGGGATAAATGCTGGGATAAAGCAATGTTATAATGTACTATATATATAATTAACAATTAATGGTTGCAAATACACTTAAAATACTATACAATAAACAAAAGAGTATTAAAATTATTGTGGAGGAACATATGGCAAAAAGTTTTTTACTGGTGGATAGTGGCGTTTTACCGGAGGTGTTTTTGAAGGTGGTAAAGGCAAAACGGCTGATTGCTTCCGGAGAAGTAAAAGGGCTGTCCGGCGCTGCAAAGGCAGTGGATATTTCTCGCAGTGCGCTATATAAATACAAGGACAAGGTTTTCGACATCAGCGAGACAGTGAGCGATATAGCTACTATAACAGTGACATTGAAGGACATCATGGGGGCGCTGCAAAGCTTGCTTAAGCTGATAGCCGGATACAATGTAAGCGTTATAACAATAACCCAATCCGCTCCGTCAGATGGAACAGCGGCGGTGTCGCTGGATTTAAAAATCAGTGATATGACAGGGAATATAGAGTCCTTGATAAAGGATATAAATTCTCAAAACTTTGTGATTTCCGCCAAGGAAATTATAAAATAAAGAGGCAGTATGGCATATATTATTAAATATATAAAAAAACTTTCCCATAATGGCAGGGCACTTGAAGAAATATGCAAAAAAGATATTGAAAATGGGTATAAGGTGCGATTATTTTTCGATGAGTTGCCAAGTGAAAAGCTTGAAATACCAACGGTTGAATGTATAGCTTGTGCGTTTGCAGGGCTTGCTGCGGTGAAAGCGGCGGTTGCGCTCTATGCAGAAAAATGTCAGTTTTATTTTGAGCGGGGCGGAATTTTTTCCATAGACCCTAAAAAGTATTCCTATGGCAAAAAGATACCCAAGCTTGACTATGATGAGGCGATGGAGCTAACCACCGCCGGATATCATTTTTTAGGGGAAGAAGTGCTGGAATATGCTAAACGTCACAGTGTTCGTTTGGAGGTTTTGTCTATAGAGGATGATGTGCCCACAACCATCAAGGAGGTTTTCGGCTTGGACGGAATGTTGATAAAAAGCGTGATTAAAGACCCGAACATTGTGGTTATAACCTTGACGGAGGTGCCGGACAAAAAGGGGATGTCCTACCATATATTTAAAACCTTAAGCGAGGGCAATATTTTTGTTGACTCCATAATGTTGCCGGCGGCAAACCACAGCCAACAGGATATCAGTTTTTTGGTAAAGTCGGGAGATAAGGCACTGGTAGAAAAAGTTTTACAGGAAAACCGCAGTCGTCTTGAATTTAAGGACATTATAGTAAATGATAATGTGGCAAAAATTTCCGTGATAGGCTCGGGAATACAAACACAATATGGCGTGGCGGCAAAGTTTCTAGAGGTACTGTACAATAATGACATAAATGTGATGATGATTTTCACCACAGAGATAAAAATTTCCGTGGTGGTGGAAAACTCCATGGCGGATTTAGCTGTCCACGAGATACACAAAGCATTTATAGATTAACAGCCAAATATTGGCGTAGCAAAGGTTAAACAGGCTGAAAATAATTCAAGATAACTATAAAATATAAAAGCAACCCCGAGTCACCGCTAAATGCAGAGTAACTAGGGATTGCTTTTTGTTTAAGCCATATATTACATTATAGATGTGCATTAAAAATAGATGTGCATTAAAAGTGGGAATATTAATAGCTTTAGTGGTTAATGGTCAAATCTTTTTCGTAGAATATCCATTTGTCGCCTTCCTCGGTCAAGAATAACGCAAGGCCATCATTATAAAAAGAATATTTTGCCCCCACACCGCTTACAAAATTGCACTGCCCATTTTCAGTAGGAATTTTTGAGCTGTCCACTGAGGAAAGTATTTTCCCAACAACATCATTGTCCTCAATTTTTACCGAAATTTCTTTGTTGGTGTCAAGGTACAAGCACCCATCCACCATAACCATTGGGCGTCGGGCGTTTAAAGGCGGTGTGACAAGCTGAACAGTCGTTGCTTTTGCACGGGTGGGATAGCTCTCCTGTACCGTACCGATAAAAAGTATAATGGTATCTCCAACAGAAAAATCCTCTAAAGCCAAGCTATGGGTTTCGCCCCTTGTCGGGACATCAATAAACGATGCGCCTTCAAAGTCTACAAAGCATTTGTTGCCAATAACACTGTTTTTGTCAATTCCCTCAACCAACATTGATGAGTGGGCTTTATCAATTTCAAGAATTATGGCATTCACGCCGGAAAAACCTGCCGTCCCTTCCTTAGGGTTTACCGCAAGTCCAATCCATAATGCCGCAACGGATAGTAGCAAAATTATAACCACCAAAAAGATGGGCTTTTTATATCTATTCATAGTTTGGTTACCTCCTATTGTACAGGGTTTGAATGGATATAGCCTAACACTGCTAGACAATAATGTCAAGAATAGAGTAAATAAAACCTTATATGTGCCACTTAAAATGTGAAATTTATTTTAAATAGGTTAATTTCAAAAGAAATAAAAGGGTTCTTATTGACATTTATCGGTAGTTATGTTAGTATATTTAAGCCGCATGTAAATGGTTTAAGCTATATCCGCAGGGTATACACCAGGTTCAGCGAGACTTATTTAATGAGAGGGTAAAAAATGAAAGCAGTATTTGTTACCGGTGGCAAGCAATATACAGCCTGTGAAGGCGATGTATTGTACATCGAAAAACTAGAAGCAGCAGCAGACGAAACCGTTACTTTTGACGAAGTATTATTCCTAGGGGAAGGCGAGAATGCAAAATTCGGCGCACCAACCGTTGCAGGAGCTACTATCGAAGCAAAAGTTATTAAAAACGGCAAAGGCAAAAAGTTGAACATCATCACTTACAAAGCTAAAAAAGGCTCTGCAAGAAGATTGGGTCACAGACAGCCTTATACTAAAATTGAAATCACCAAGATTGTTGGTTAATTAAAAAGGGAGGAATATTTATATGGCACATAAGAAGGGCGTTGGCTCCACTAAGAACGGCCGTGACTCTGAGTCAAAAAGACTTGGCGCAAAAAGAGCAGATGGTCAGGTAGTAAAAGCTGGTAACATTATCGTTCGTCAAAGAGGCACACATATTCACCCCGGTGAAAATGTAGGTCGTGGCAGCGATGATACACTTTTTTCATTAGTTGACGGCACAGTTAGATTTGAAAGACTCGGCCGTGAACGCAAACAAGTTAGCGTTTACGCAAAGTAATATTGAACAAATTTACCCGGGCTTATTAAAAGCTCGGGTTTTGTTTACTAAAATGATTTTTTCAGTAAACAATAATAATTAATAAAGAAAAGAGGTGCAGTTTATGGCGATGCAGTTTGTGGATGTAGCGAAGGTTTACATCAAGGCAGGGGATGGCGGCAACGGTGCGGTGGCATTCCACCGTGAAAAATATGTGGCATCAGGCGGTCCTGACGGCGGAGACGGCGGCAAGGGCGGTGACATTATATTTAGAGCGGACAGAAATTTGTCTACTCTGGTTGATTTTAAATTCAAAAGAAAATATATTGCTAAAAACGGCGAGGATGGCAAGGGCAGCAACTGTTCCGGCAGAGCCTCCGACGATATGGTCATCCGTGTTCCGGTAGGCACAATTATTAAAGATGCGAAGTCTGGGCTGATTATTGAAGATATCTCAGAGGAGCGAGACTATATCATCGCAAAGGGCGGCAAGGGCGGCCTTGGCAACCAGCACTTTGCAACACCAACACGCCAAATTCCAAGGTTTGCAAAGCCCGGTTATAAGGGCGATGAGCTGGATGTGACGTTGGAATTGAAATTGATTGCGGATGTGGGGTTAATCGGGTTTCCAAACGTGGGAAAATCCACCATCATATCCACAATTTCTTCCGCAAAACCAAAGATAGCAAACTATCATTTTACAACGCTGTCTCCTGTTTTAGGGGTTGTGCGGGTGGATGATGATGCGTCCTTTGTAGCGGCAGACATTCCGGGTATAATCGAGGGCGCAAGCGAGGGCGTTGGCTTAGGTCACGACTTTTTACGTCATGTTGAAAGATGCCGCTTGCTACTCCACGTTGTGGATGTTTCGGGCAGCGAGGAAAGAGACCCGATTGAAGATTTTAAACTGATAAACAATGAGCTTGTCTCCTTTAGCAGCGAGCTTGCCAAACGCCCGCAGATTGCTATAGCCAACAAATCGGATATAGCAAGTGAGGAGCAGATTGCACGGTTTAAGGCGTTTTGCGACGAGCAAGGCATGGAGCTGTTTGTTATCAGTGCGGCTACAAAACAAGGCTTGGAGAGCATACCGGGTGTGGTGTACAACCACTTGAAGGAGCTTCCGCCTGTTACTATATACGAGCCGGAATATATAAAGCCTGAAGTATCAAATGACGGGAATGCCTTTACGATATTCAGAACAGATGATGGTGCGTTCAATATTGATGCAGAGTGGCTCACAAAAATTCTTGAGGTATCAAATGTTGACGACTATGAAAGCTTGCAGTATTTCCAAAGGCGCCTGCGCTCTACGGGAATTATCGACAAGCTGGAGGAGATGGGAGTCAAGGAAGGCGACACTATCCGTGTTGACAGCTTTGAATTCGATTTCGTAAACTAAGGATAAAATCCTTGGTAATATGAGGATAATAGATGGTAGATATCAGAGAGCAATCCCCATTGGCACTGGCTTTTGTTGGTGATGGAGTGTATTCGCTTTTAATCAGAGAACATTTGGTGACGGATAAGCGGCACCCTGTGAGCAAATTGCACAAGATGGCAGTAGAATATGTGAGTGCAAAGGGGCAGTTTTTGGCACTGGAGCTAATAGGGGATATACTCACGGAAGATGAGGCAAATATAATCAGACGAGGTAAAAACACATCAAAGGCATCCGTTGCAAAGCACGCTTCCGTTGAAGAATACCGTGCGTCAACAGGCTTTGAATGTCTGCTTGGGTATTTGAGGTTGACGGGGCAGAATGATAGAGTGAATTTTCTTGTTAATTATATTTTAGAAAATTTAAAATTCGAATAAAAAATCGGGCAAAAGTATCAAGTTTGATATAATCCCCCTAGAGTAGACACTTGAAATAACAAAAATTTCGAGACTACACTAAGGGGGTTATTTTTATGTCAAGAAGAAGGAACAAGAAATATAGCAAGGAATTAAAAATAAAAGCAGTAGAAGAATTTCTTGCAGGAAAAGGAAGTCAGCTTGGAATATGCAGAAAATATGAAATATCAAGCCATACGCAACTCCAAGAGTGGATAAAGGTGTATAATGGTCATAAAAAATTAAAGGAGTCACATGGCTCTGGGACGGAGATATATATGACCAAAGGACGAAAAACCACACAGCAGGAACGAGCAGAGATTGTGGCATTCTGCATAGAACACGGAAAAGATTATCCGCAAACAATTGAAAAATATGGTGTATCATACCAGCAAATCTATTCATGGGTACGGAAGTACGAAGAAAAAGGTGTAGACGGTCTTGCCGATAAGAGAGGAAGAACTAAATCCATCGAGGAAATGACCGAAAGCGAGAAACTCCGTGCTGAAAACCGTATTTTACAAGCGAGGAACTATGATCTTGAAATGGAA
>JAVWUR010000048.1:0-15074 GCA_036667055.1 Oscillospiraceae bacterium | reverse complement strand
TAGCTGTGCTGTCACTTGCGGAAATTATGGCAGGGTCAACCCCCATTGAGGTTAGGGTGGCGGCTATTGTGTCAACGCCTTGGGTTATCTTGGCTATTCCGTCTGCCAGTTGAGCTACCAGCCCATTTAAGGTTGCGGTTTGCTCCATCGAGGCAAGTGCCCCCTGCAAACCGGCAAACGCCGCTGGGTCTAAGGTTGTGGCAGGGTCGATTGCCCGTATATCGCTTATCGCCATATCTCCAATTGCCGTAGGCAGGGTAAGGGTTGCGGTCAAGCCCTCCAATCCGGTTGTCAAGGTGGAAAGATTGGTCTTTTGCCCTTCCAGTGCTGCCCTTTGTGTTTCCAGCACCGCTTTTTGTTTCAGCGCCTCCACCTGACCCTCGTACAGCTTGATTTCTCCCCCTATCTTTTCCACATCCGAGGTTATCGCCGCAAGCTGTGCCTGACCTTGGTCTAGCTGTGCCGAGCCGTCCGCCAATTTATTGTAGGCATCATCACGCTTATTTTCCAGCTCTGTTTTGCCATTTGTTAATTCAGTTTTAGCCTTGTCCAAGTCCTTTTTGGTCTTGTACAGCTCTCCGTTGACGGATTTTAAAATGCTGTCATTTATCTCTTCAATTTTGCTTTGATTTAAAACTATCTCCACATAATTTTCCACACTCCCCGACACGTCCACCGTGGCAACCCCATCCACTCGTTCAAAGTGGGGGGCAAGCTCGTTGTTAACGTATTGTGAAAGCTCCTTTATGTCCATGCCGTCCATATCCACCGACAGCACCTGTATTGGCAGCATATCCGGATTTAACTTCATAAACATGGGGGAGGAGACACTGTCGTCAAGGTAGCCCTTCACAAGGTCGATATTTCCGCTCATCTCTATCATTGCCGAGTCCATGTTAACCGTTTGAGAAAACTCCATAATGATTATGCTTTGATTTTCTTGGGAGATGCTCTGGATGTTTTCCAAGCCGTTTGTGGTGGCGAGAGCCTGCTCTAAGGGCTTTGTCACCGACATTTCTACCTTTTCCGGAGATGCACCGGGGTAGGTGGTCATAACCATAACGTAGGGTAAATCTAAGGTTGGCAAAAGGTCGGTGTTTAGCTTTGTGAAGGAGATGACCCCTAAAACAATTACTAGCACCACCCCCACTAGGATGGTAAACGGTTTTTTAACGCTGTACTTAGTCATATGATTTTTTCCTTTTCTATATCAAGTTAAATATTATACAAATTTGAGCCTTAAAAGCAGTGACCGACTGGTCGGTCGGAATAATATAATAACCTTTTTTATGGGAAAATTCAATAGCTATCACAAAATTTTTACATTTTATTGGGTGGTAGGACAAAAAAATAACCCCACATCCTAAAGACGTGGGGTTAGCTTTATTGGATTTACAATTCAACCTTGGTGTAGAGCGGTGCGCTCTCGCCATCCACCAGCTTTTCTTCTCTGGTTTTCTGGGGCGGAGGTGGGGGAGCGTCACGCCTGTCACGGCTATAGGGTGGTCTTGACCCGCCTGTGCGGTTTGCGCTGTAGGGTCTATCCCCCTGTGGGCGTGGGGTGTATGGCTTGTCACCTTGAGGTCTTGGGGTATAAGGTCTGTCGCCCTGTGGTTTATCGCCTTGGGGAGTATCACCCTGTGGGCGGTCACCTTGTGGGCGTGGGGTGTAGGGTCTATCCCCCTGTGGGCGTGGTGCGTAGGGTTTTCTTGGGGCGGTGGAATAGATTGCCACACGCCTTTGGTTGCCCTCCCCCTTGCTCTCGCTCTTTACGCCGGCAACTTCCCCTACTGTAGCGTGGATAATACGTCTCTCATAGGGGTTCATTGGCTCAAAGGTGTATGCTCTGCCGGATTTTGCCACCTTAGCCGCCATCTTTTGAGCGATTAATTTTAAATCATTCTCTCTTTTTTGGCGGTAGTCTGCCACGTCAACGGAAATTTTTTCTTCATTATCTTCATTTCTATTGGCGGCAAGGCTGGTTAGGTAGGACAGCGCCTCCATGGTTTCGCCCTTTCTGCCTATAAGGCAGCCGGCATCGGAGCCTACTATCTTTATGATGTAACCGGTCTGTGTTTTTATGGGCTGCATTTTATATTCCCCATCAAAAAACTCGCCGACAATGCTCTTTAAAAAGCCCATTGCATATCTTGCTTTTTCGCTGATTTCGCTCTCGGATACTTCCACACCGCTCTCATAATCACTGGGGAACTCCACTCTTTTTTGTGGCTGTGACGGTTTTTGAAAGGGTTCCTTTTGTATGGAGGGTTTTGAAAAATTCGGAGCTTGCTGTCTTGGCTTTTCCTCTTGGGGTTTTTCCATTTGAGGTTTTTCCTGTGGGCGCTTTTGTGGTTGTGTGGGCTGTGTGGGCTGTTTTTGTTCTGGCTTTTCCTTGAACAGCTCTTTTACATCAAAGTCCGGCTCTACCTCGCTCACCTTTACCTTGGCTTTTTTGCTGAAAAATAATTTTTTTTCAGGATAGTCGAGAACCTCGGCTGTCACATCTTCTCTTGACAAATTAAGCTCTTTAAGTGCAAGCTCTATCGCCTCATCCACTGTGGCGGCTTGCTTTATAACTTCTCTCATAAACTATTCTCCGTACTTTTCCGCATCCAGTTGCCTTGCTTTTTCCAAACGCTTTTTGGCAAGCTCTGCCTGACTGGCTGTCATCTTCCCATCTGCCGAAGGGGCAGCTTTGTTGGAGGTTGTTTTATTGTATTTTGCTTTTTTCCTAGCCTCGGCTATCTCGGCGGCTATCTTTTCCTTTTCCTTTTCGGGGTCAAAGAATACACGGAGCAAAACGTCCTGCAAAATTCCGAAAACGCTTGAGAATATCCAGTAGATGGAAACGCCTGCCGGCATTACAAAGCCAAAGTAGCCAAACATTGCTGCGGAGTAGATGGGCATAAATTTCATTGCGCCTTCCATCTTTTGACCGCTGAACTTTGTCATTATTATCTGCTGTGCCACCATTGCCAAAACGGACAATATTGGTATTAAAAGCAGAGTATTAAACACTTTTAGTGATGGTGTTGCCGTCAAGTCCATGCCTAAAAACATCATGTCAAAGTTTTTGACAAAGGATAATTCGGAAGCAGACATCACCCCGATAAAGGCATCGGCGTTTTGTTTTACTGCGGGCAGTATGCTAAGCTCGGGGGAGTAGGTGGACATATTGCCCACAATATTTTGAGCGATTGGAATTGCATTTTTTATAACCTCGCTGGAAAGACCTGCAACGTGGGTCAATGGGTTATAAATTACCTGAATAAGCCCAAAAAGAATTGGCATTTGAATGAGCATGGGTAGACACCCGGCTGTCATAGAAAAGCCGTGGTCCTGCTGAAGCCGTGATAGCTCCTCCTGCTGTCTCACCTTGTCATTTGCATATTTTTTTTGAATGTCCGCTATCATTGGCTGAAAAGCCGACATTTTAATGGTCGATTTCTTCTGCTTTATAGCTATAGGAAATAGAATTAGCTTTGTAAAAAATGTGAACAATATAAGTGTCACACCGTAATTTCCAACTATCTCGTAGATAATCTTCATTATCCAGCCAAGTGGCATTGCAATAATATTTAGAATTGCGTTCATTAGTCCTCCATAAGTTGATTTTCAACATATATTTTATTTTAAGTATTTTTCCACCTGTGTTTAGGTGGCACCGGGTCAACTCCGCCCTTGCCGTAAGGGTTGCAGCGAAGTATTCTCCACACAGCCAGAACAAGCCCCTTTATTACGCCATGAATTTCTATCGCTTCTATGGCATAGGAGCTGCAGGTAGGATAAAACCTGCAATTGTTTCCCAGCAGGGGAGATATGAATTTTTGATAAAGCTTTATGGGCAAAATGAAAATTGCTTTTAACATTAAATTAGTCCCATTTTTTTAAATTGAGCTTCCAATTGCGTTTGGACAGCGGATTGCTTCACATAAGGAGTTTTGCCCCGTGCCACCAGAATTATATCCACGCTTTTGGAAAAATCAATGGGGAGCTTGCGCACGCTCTCCCTAATAACCCGTCTTGCCCTGTTTCTCTTCACCGCATTTCCCACTTTTTTAGAGGCGGTTATCCCTATTCGGGTGTAGCCAAAACGGTTTTTTATAAGGTAGACCACCGCCAAGGCGCCCACTGATGCCTGTCCTTTTTTATAGCCTCTTACAAACTCTTTGTTCTTATTTACTGCTTTGAATTTCATGGTAGTTCATCTTTTCCTTTGTTTATATCTCAATATATAGAAATAAAGACCACTGCACAAGTGGTCTTCCTGCCTACATAATAAAGATAAAACAACAACAAATTTTACTTTTGGTAAAATTAAGCAGCCAATTTAGCTCTGCCTTTTGATCTTCTTGCAGCGATAACTTTTCTGCCGCCTTTTGTGCTCATTCTCTGCATAAAGCCGTGCACTTTTGCTCTTTGACGTTTTTTAGGTTGAAATGTTCTTTTCATAAATATTGTCCTCCTGTCTTTCTTTATTATATATGCAAACCAAAATAAATTATTGGTTGCCTACTACATTAAAGGGCTTAACCCTTGCAAGATAACAGTATATAATAAAGGATATCCCCTTGTCAAGCAGTTTTTTTATTTTTCCTTTATTTCGGGGGGTTTTTAAAGTATTTTAAGGCGTCTTTCCTGCATTTTTTCACCATTAATATTTTACAATATAATAGTATATATATAAATATATTATTATCCCTTATTATTATTGTAATTTGCCTATTCTTATGCTATAATTATATGGTTATAACTATGTACATCTATGGGAGATTATTTAATGAATTCTTTTAACGACGTTTTTTTAGCTGTTAAGGGCTATTGCAAGCAGACAGTGGTTGAGGCATCCTACAATCTATTTATCGACCCTCTTGAGGGGAAAAGCCTAGTTGACAACACCGCAGTACTGCTTACCAACAGCGAGTGGGCAAAGGGCATTATTGAGGAGAGGTTTATCACTCTTTTACAAAAAGGCTTTGAGGAAATTCTTGGCTTTACCGTGTTAATTCAAATTGATGTAAAGCAGGAAAACGAAGTTGTTCCTACACCTATAAACGGCGGAAAGTACGCTTTTACCTTTGACACCTTTATAGTAGGCTCTACAAATAAATTTGCTCATGCCGCAGCTTTGGCTGTTGCGCAAAACCCTGCCACCGCATACAATCCTCTTTTTATCTATGGAGATTCCGGCCTTGGCAAAACCCATCTTTTAAATGCCATAAGCACCGAGATAGAAAAGAACAACCCTACCTCCAACATAATTTATGTTGACGGTGAAACCTTTACAAATGAGATTATCACCGCAATCAGGGAGAATAAAACCGCAGAATTTCACAACAAGTACCGTCAAGCTGACGTGCTTTTGGTGGATGATATTCAGTTTATCGCCGGCAAGGAGAGTACCCAAGAGGAATTTTTCCACACCTTTAATGCGCTGCACAAGGCAGGAAAACAAATTGTTCTCGTTTCCGACCGTCCGGCTAAGGAGATAAAAAGCTTGGAGGACAGGCTTAGAACTCGCTTTGAGTGGGGGCTTACCGCCGACATTCAGCCGCCGGATTTTGAAACTCGCTGTGCTATAATCAAAAGAAAATCCGACCTTTTGCGTCTGGACATTAAAAATGATGCCATAGAATTTATTGCAAGCAAGGTAAAGACCAACATTCGTCAGCTTGAGGGAGTTGTTAAAAAGCTGGATGCCTTTAAGCGTCTTGAAAATAAACCACCAATACTGATAAATGCTCAGATTGCCATAAAGGACATTTTAAATGAGCAGCTGCCTGTTCCCTTGACTATCGAAAAGATAATTTTTGAAGTCAGCCGCTCTTACAATGTGCCGCCCACGGAAATTCGTGGCAGAAAACGCAGCCAAAGCATAGCCGAGGCTCGCAAGATGTCCATGTATATAGTGCGGCAGGTGTGTGAGCTTTCCATGGAGGACATAGGCAAGGAATTTGGAGGCAGAGACCATTCTACCGTGGTTTACTCTATAAATGATGTGGCGGAAAAGATGAAAAACGACTCCTATTACAGCGGTAACATTGAAGATATTATAAAAAATGTAAAGACGTTATAGCGCTCTTAAAAAGGGAAAAAGTTTTAAACATATTTTTACTTTTCAACATTGAGTTTTAAACAGTGTCCACAACTGGTTATTTTATGGCTTTAGGTACACATATTATCAACATTAGATTGTGGAGTGGTTTTGGTGGGACAGGTGCTTGCAGGTTGTCTCTTGGGCGTTTTCAACATTTAAACAGCCCCTACTACTACTACTAAATTTAAGATAGTTAATTTAGCAATTTCTCTTTAGTTTTTAAAAATGCGGCAAAATATTTTCGAATGTTTTGTTGATAGTAAAGGAAAGGATAATATAGATGAAAATAATTTGCGACAAAAACACATTGAATGAAGCGATACAAACAGTGTCTCGTGCCGTTGCTGTAAAAAGCAACCTTGCCGCCATTGAAGGCATTTTATTTATCGCCGAGGGCAGCACAGTTACTCTGACCGGATATGATTTTGAGCTTGGGATAAAAACCACCTTTGACTGCGAGGTTTTAGAGGAGGGTGACGTGGTTCTATCCAGTCAGCTCCTAGGCAATATTGTTCGCAAGGCAACTAACGATACTATATCCATTCAGTGCGACGGTAAGATGAACTGCATTATAAAGAGCGGTATTACAGAATTTAATATAAAAGGAATTGATTCCACCGACTATCCTGAGTTTCCCTCCCCAAGCCAAGATACCAGTGTCTCCATTGAAAATGAGCTTTTCAGTGAGATGGTAGATTATGTTATCTATGCTGTGAGCCAAGATGAAAAGCGCCCGGCACACACGGGAATTTTAATAAAATTAGAAAACCAAAAGCTTACCATGGTGGCACTGGACGGTTATCGTTTGGCGGTATGCGAAAGAGTTGTGGATTTTGAGGGCGATTTTTCCATGATAGTGCCGGCTAAAGCTATGAATGAAGTGCGAAAGATAATAGGGGAAAAGGATGGCAAATTAACTATCTATTCCAACAGAAGATATATTTTATTCAGAGCCAGTGAATTTATTGTGCTCTCACGTCTTTTAGAGGGAGATTTCCTTGACTATAAAAAGGCAATACCCACAGCCTTTACAGTAAAAGCTACCGTAAAAACTCGCAGCTTTATCGACGTTATCGAGAGAGTTTCTCTAATAATAACTGAGCGGCTTAAAAACCCATTAAAGCTGGAGATTGGGGAAAATAATATAGTGGCAAAGTGTACCACTGAAATAGGAGCTGTTTATGATGAGCTTGATGCCATGGTGGACGGCGAGGAGCTGGAGATAGGCTTTAACAACCGATATGTTTTGGACGCTTTAAAGGCGAGCAAAAAGGATGAATTGGTGTTTGAATTTTCCGGAGCATTGTCCCCATGTGTTATAAGACCTAAGGACAGTGATGATTTCACATATTTAGTATTGCCTGTGAGGTTTAAAAATGATTGATGTACAAGTGAAGCCCCCATTTATAAAGCTTAGCCAATTTTTAAAGTTTGCCAATGTTATATCCTCCGGCGGTGAGGCAAAAAATTATATTGTAGATGGGCTTGTCACAGTAAATGGTGACATCTGCACAGAAAAAGGAAAAAAACTTTATGATGGATATATTGTGGGCTTTGAAAGCGAGCAGTATAAGGTAGTGATAGTTGAGTAGCTGTTATGTAAGGGAGCTTATGCTGGAAAACTATCGGAATATAAAAACGGCACAGCTAACATTTTGCAATGGCGTTAATATAGTCACAGGGGAAAATGGTCAGGGCAAAACTAACCTTTTGGAGAGCATATGGCTGTTGACCGGAGCAAAAAGCTTTAGAGGGTCTAAGGATAAGGATTTAATTAATATAGGCTGTGATTTTGCCAGAATAAATTCTATAGTAGAAGAAGATGATAACAAAAAGACAATTGATGTTATGGTAGCCAATAACGAGACAAAAAAAGGGCGGTTTGCCCGATACAATTCCTCGGACATGACACGGGCGGTAGCTCTTGCAGGGAGGTTTTATTGTGTGGTTTTTTGCCCACAGCACCTTTGTCTTGTAAGCGGCTCGCCCTCCCTTAGAAGAAAATTTATAGACGGCGCACTGTGCCAGCTCTACCCAGGGTATATAAAAACCTTTAAGACCTTTGAAAAATATTTAGAACAAAAGAACAGTCTTTTGAAAAACTTTTCTAAATATAATAAAAGGGAGGGTGAGGAAATTTTGGAGATATATAACTCAAAGCTTGGTGCTTTGGGGTATGAAATCTACAAAAAGCGCAGGGAATATATAGAAATATTGGGGCAAAAAGCGTCCGACTATTACAGCCAGCTATCGGCAAAGCGAGAGGAAATATCCTTTGAATATCTGTCCTTTGCCACACAAAAAGAAGAATTTTATGACCTTTTAATGGAGAGCAGCGAAAGGGATAAAAGGGCAGGATTTTCCACCTGCGGTATACAAAGGGAAGATATCGAGATAAGAATAGATGGAATATCCGCAAAGGATTTTGCCTCACAAGGGCAGCAGAGAAGTATTGTTTTGGCGATGAAGCTTAGCGAGAGCGACATTTTAAAGGAAATAACACACAGTGAGCCGGTTATTCTTTTGGACGATGTTTTGAGCGAGCTGGATTTTTCAAGGCAGGAATATCTTTTGCATCACATTGACAACAAGCAGGTGTTTATATCCTCCTGTGACGAGGAGCGAATAAGCCTTGCCAAGAGCAAAAAATATTTTGTAAAAAACGGAGTGATTAGGGAATGTATGTAGATATCGCTACTGATTTTTTAATAAGCTCGGAAGAAATAATAGGAATTTTTGATTTGGATAACACCACGGTAAATCAATTTACACGGGATTATCTCAATTCAAAACAAAAAGAAAACAAGCTCGTTTATCTTATAAAGGATTTACCAAAAAGCTTTATTTTGGCTACCGACGGCACAGTTTATGTGGTAGAGCTTTCATCACAGGTATTAAGAAAAAGACTTGAAATAAATTAAATGCGGAGGAAATATGGCACAATTAGAAGATAAAGTAGAAAACGCTTATGGCGGAGAACAAATTCAGGTGCTTGAGGGATTAGAGGCGGTTAGAAAACGCCCTGGTATGTATATAGGCTCTACCGGCCCTAAGGGCTTGCACCATCTGGTATATGAGGTGGTGGACAACTCGATAGATGAGGCGCTTGCAGGGTACTGCGACAATATTCACGTTTCAATTTTAAAGGACAATATAATTGAAGTAAGTGACAACGGCCGTGGTATTCCCGTGGGAATACAGCCAAAGATGGGAATACCGGCGGTTACCGTTGTGTTTACCATACTTCACGCCGGCGGAAAGTTTGGCGGAGAGTCTAGCGGCTACAAGGTTGCAGGCGGCTTGCATGGCGTGGGTGCGTCCGTTGTAAATGCACTTAGCGAATGGCTGAAGGTAATAGTTTATAATGGTGAGGGGGAGTATGTCCAAACCTTTTCAAGAGGTGTGGCGGATGGCCCTTTAACAAGAGTTGGGGACAGCGACAGAACAGGCACTACCGTTAGCTTTAAATCGGACAGCCAGATTTTTGAGACGGATGAATATGAGTATGACATAATTGCCACTCGTATGAGAGAACAGGCATTTCTAAATGCAGGCATACGCATCACTGTTTCAGATAAGAGAACAGAGGATGGCCAGTCGGAGGTTATGCACTACGAGGGCGGAGTAAAGAGCTTTGTAGAGTATATCCATCAAAAGAGGGATATGACGGTGCTGCACCCTGTTATCCATCTTAAAACCGAGACGGAGACATCTACCGCCGAGATTGCTTTGCAGTACAATGACTCTTACAATGAGCTTTTATTGAGCTTTGCAAACAACATAAATACTCCCGATGGGGGCACTCACGAGCAGGGCTTTAAAAACGCCATAACTCGTGTGTTCAACGATTTTGGACGTGAAAAGGGCTTTATTAAAGAAAAGGAAGAAAATCTTACCGGCAATGATGTGCGTGAGGGGCTTACGGCTATCGTTTCGGTAAAGGTTACCGATGCCCAGTTTGAGGGGCAGACCAAGGCAAAGCTAGGCAACACAGAGGTGCGTGGGCTTGTGGAAAATATGGTATATGACAAGCTAAAGGACTTTTTTGAGGAAAACCCTGGGGTTGCCAAGGTCATATATGAAAAGGCTTTAAATGCACAGAGAGCAAGAGAGGCGGCAAAGCGTGCACGAGAGCTTGTGAGGAGAAAATCGGCACTTGAAACGGCTAGGATGCCCGGTAAGCTTGCGGATTGCAGCTCGAAAGACCCATCAATTTGTGAAATTTACATCGTGGAAGGTGACTCGGCAGGCGGCTCTGCGAAAGCGGGGCGAAACAGAGAGTTTCAAGCCATACTCCCATTGTGGGGCAAGATGATAAACGTGGAAAAGGCACGGCTTGACAGGGTGTACGGCAACGAAAAGCTGATGCCTGTTGTGACGGCTATGGGCTGCGGCTTAGGGGACGAATTGGACATTGAAAAGCTGCGGTATCATAAGATAGTTATAATGGCGGATGCGGACGTGGACGGCAGCCATATCAGAACGCTGCTGTTGACATTTTTCTTTAGATTTATGCGTCCGGTGGTGGAACAAGGCTACATCTATATCGCTATGCCTCCACTATATAAGGTGGCAAAGGGACAGCAGATAAGATATGCTTATGATGAATTGGAGCGAGACAAAATTATTGAGGAATGGCAGACGGGCTACAAGATTAGCAGGTATAAAGGTCTTGGCGAAATGAACCCCGAGCAGCTATGGCAGACCACAATGAACCCCGACAACCGTGTGATGATACGAGTTTCTTTGGATGATGCACAAAAGGCAGATGAAACCTTTACAATTTTAATGGGTGACAAGGTTGCACCGAGAAAAGATTTTATCGAGAAAAATGCAAAATATGTCACAAATCTTGACATTTAGGTGGTAATATGACATATCCTTTAACTCTGGAAATAAACCTTATACAGGAAGATTTTATTGAAGTTGAGATGCTGGAAAATATTTTGGATGCCAAGGATGTGCGAAAAGAGTTTTTGCGAACCTTTATGATACAAAGCGTTGTATCTGCCATCGCCGCCATGGGTATTCTTTTTAATAGTTTTATTATGAAGGAAACCTTGTATTTTATACTTTTCTTTTGGGTTATATTTGCTTTAAATTTTGGCTATAATTATTTTATCGGCTATAAAAATGAGCTAAATTTAACCTTGCAGCATCTGGTGGTGAGCAACCAAAAGGGCAATACATTTTTTTTAGAGGAGCAGGGCTTTGTAAATCTTTATGAGGACAAAGGGGAGTACTTGACCAATGAGCAACGAAGATATTTTGACTATAGCAGCATAAGCAGCATTAAAATAACTAAGCGGCTGTTTATCTTTGTGATGAAGCGGTCAAAGGAAAGAAATATGCGTGGCTTTTGTTATATGATAGTGCCAAAAAGAGATTTAAGCGAGGAAAAGCTTTGCGGTTTATGCCAAGTGGTGGATGATATAAAAGCGAGATATTCTATAAGCGAGTGGATTGGAAAAACAATTTTTGATTAAAAGGGAGTCTATTATGTATCCGATAATAAGCGAAAAGTATATTTTGTCAAGAGACAGCTATTTTGGCTTTACTCTTGACCAAAATAAAAAGGAATTGGAAAAAAACAGGCGTGGAATAAAGATGACAGCGTACATTCAGCTTGCGGTGGGGCTAATTTTTATAATTGCTACCATTGTGACTAAACAATCTGTTGGCGTGACCTTTATGGTTTTTGCCGGTGCTTTGGTGCTAACGGGGATGCTCAGCGGCGGAAAGCTTAAAGGGTATGACAAGAAAATTAATGAGTCTTTGGAAAAAACCTATACCGAGCGTATGTACAGCGAAAATCTTTTTAAGGTAAAGTTTTATGAAGATAAGATGAATTATTCTGTAGGTGACCAAACGGGGGAGCTGTTTTACTCGGATTTTGCCCGAGACTATACAGGTGAAAAATATTACGCCATTCATTTTAACAGCGGCGAGGTAATTATTTTTAATAAAAATTGCGCCATAGATAAGATTAAAAATCTTCTCCTTTCCTACAAGGAGAGCCATCCTGCAACCCAAGAGACGGAAGAAAAGGTTGTGTGGGAGGACGTTTTAGCGGAAAGCTCACAGGAAACGTCACAGGAAATGTCACAGGACACAGAGCAGAAAAATTCTCAAAATTCTCATGAGGAACTGGAAAAAACCCAAGGGGAAGAATATGGGGAACAAATAAACGACGCTGAAGAAGCATAGGAGAAAATAAATGTTTGAAGATAATACAAAATATCTGGACGTTGACATTGAAAAGGAAATGAAAAAGAGTTTTCTTGACTATTCAATGTCTGTAATAGTTGCAAGAGCATTGCCGGATGTTCGTGACGGGTTAAAGCCTGTTCATAGAAGAATTCTTTATACAATGTTTGAAAAGGGGCTTGATTACACCCACGCTTACAGAAAATCCGCCGACACGGTTGGTGCGGTTTTGGGCTCCTATCACCCACATGGTGACTCCTCTGTATATGATGCTTTGGTGCGTATGGCACAGGATTTTTCTTTGAGATATCCCATGGTTGACGGACAGGGTAACTTTGGCTCGGTGGACGGTGACCCCCCGGCTGCTTACAGATATACCGAGGCGAGGATGGCTAAAATTGCCGCCGAAATGCTGAAGGATATCGACAAGGATACCGTTGATTTTATACCTAACTATGATGACTCCAACACTGAGCCATCGGTGCTGCCTGCAAAGATACCTAACCTTTTGGTGAACGGCTCTACAGGAATAGCGGTGGGTATGGCGACTAATATCCCTCCCCATAACCTAGCGGAGGTGTGCGGTGCGGTCAATCATTTGATTGAAAATCCGGACTGCGATTTTGCCGAGCTTATGGATTATATTCCGGGGCCGGATTTTCCTACCGGCGGTATAATTATGGGCAGAAGCGGAATACGCTCTGCATACGCAACGGGGCGTGGCAAGATAACCCTGCGTGGCCGTGCGGTGATTGAGGAAAAGGCAAATGGACGGTTTCATATTATAATTACCGAAATTCCATATATGGTGAACAAGGCTACCATGGTGGAAAAGATAGCGGAATTAGTAAAAGATAAGCGTGTGGAAGGCATTTCGGATTTGCGGGACGAATCGGACCGTGATGGTATGCGTGTGGTTGTGGAACTGAAAAGAGAGGCAAACCCACAGATTGTGCTAAACCACCTGTACTCCTTGACACAGCTACAGGACACGGTGGGTGTTATTATGCTTGCCTTGGACAATGGCATACCAAAGGTTATGGATTTAAAGACCATGCTACAAAAGTACATCGACTTTCAGTGTGATATCATAACCAGAAAAACAAAATATGACCTTAAAAAAGCCCAAGAGAGAGAGCATCTTTTGGAGGGGCTAAAGATAGCCAGCGACAACATTGACGAGGTTATCAGCATTATAAGAACTAGCTATGACAATGCAAAAGAGCGTTTGATGGAGCGTTTTGGGCTGTCGGAAATTCAAACCATGGCAATTTTGAATATGCAGCTTAGACGTTTACAGGGTCTTGAAAGAGAAAAAATCGAGGCTGAGTTAAATGAGCTGCTAGGTAAAATTGCATATTACAAGGAGTTTTTGGCTAGCCGCACCATGATGATGGACAAAATCAAAGAGGAGATTAACGAGGTCAAGGAAAAATATAAGGATGCCCGCAAGACGGAGATAATGCACCTTTCCGGTGAGATGGACATTGAGGATTTAATTCCACACGAGGAGTGTGTGTTCACCTATACAAATTTTGGATATGTGAAACGTCAGCAGAAAAACGTCTATCAAGCACAAAAGCGTGGTGGGCGTGGGGTGAGTGCTATGTCTCGCCGTGACGAGGACTATGTTCAGGAATTATTTATGGCAAACACCCATGACTATATTCTTTTTGCTACCAATATGGGCAGAGTCTATCGCTTGAAGGGGTATGAAATTCCCGAGGGGTCACGGACAGCAAGGGGCGTGAATATCATAAATCTACTGCAATTGCAGCCCGATGAAAAGATTACCACTATGATAAGAATGGACAAGGAAACACAGGGTAATTTGGTTATGGTAACCAAGAACGGCATTATAAAGAGAACGCCGGTAGACCAATATTACAACGTGAGAAAGTCCGGACTTATTGCCATCAGCCTTGACGAGGGTGACGAGCTTACCTGGACGAGGATAACCTCCGGCGAGGACAACTTGATTGTGGCGACAAGAAACGGTATCGCCATCAAGTTTAACGAAAATGATGTGCGGCTTGTTGGCAGAAGTGCCAGAGGCGTTAAAGCTATCGACCTTAGCGAAAATGACTTTGTTGTGGGTATGGGCGTTGCGGCACAAGGCTCAGAGATTTTGACTGTCACCGAGACGGGCAAGGGCAGACGCACCGATGTGAGCGAGTACCGTTTGCAGTCAAGAGGGGGCAAGGGCGTTAGAAACTACAATGTTGAAAAATATGGTTATGTCAGCGGCGTTAGAATTGTGAGCGACGAGGACGATGTTATCTTGATTTCTCTAAGCGGTGTTATAATAAGAACTCACGCAGCCGACATTGCTTTGCAGTCACGGTATGCCGGAGGTGTAAAGGTTATGCGGCTTGGTCAGGAGGATAAGGTTGTGACTTTTGCTGTAACAATGAGAGATGACGAGGAGGAGACAGAGCTGCCGGAGGGTATTGAAGAGGGTAGTGAGGCTCAGGACTTTGAGGAGGACATTGACCTAGTGGACAGCAAAATAGAAGGAGCAAATGCTATAGCTGACCAAGACGAGGACAGTAAAGACGGCACGTCGCAGGATAGCGAGGAGTAAAACAAGAAATAATAGCTCTATGTCAAATGTTGGGGTAGCGTGTAAAAATGGCTCTATGTCAAATGCTAGGGTAGCGTGTAAAAAATGGCGCTATGTCAAATGTTAGAGCAGAGCGTAAAAATGAAAGCAATACAAACGGTGGTGGCGTTAAGCTACCGCCGTTTTTGTTGTGTGGTTAGCCCGATA
>JAVWUR010000047.1:251-15438 GCA_036667055.1 Oscillospiraceae bacterium | reverse complement strand
AAAATGAAATTTACTTTTCCATCCTTTCGGGATATGGACGTTCAATAAGCGAGGTGGGGGCAGTTTTCTTGGTGGGGGGAAATATAAAAAACAACACACGCACCATGACAACCGCAATTTCTACCTTAAAGGGAGCAGGGGACTATAACGAGGGCATTTTCTTGGGTGTGCTGCTTATGCTCATGGCGTTTACCGTGCAGAGCCTAGCAGATTATCTGCGCAAGGAGGACACACAGGATGAAAATTATTGATTTGAAAAAGAAACTGGGAGATTTCTTGCTGGATATAGATTTTCTGGAGATGGAAACAGGCAAGATTCACGGCATAATCGGCGCAAATGGCAGTGGGAAAACAACGGTGGCAAAGCTGATGATGGGCACCTTACAGCCGGACAGCGGGCGGATAGAGTACGAGGGATTGTCAGAGCGTGACGTGACGTTAACAAGCCAAAAACCCTATCTTTTGCATACCAGTGTCTATCAAAATCTCATATATCCATTAAAGATAAGAAATGCACCTATAGATGAAGCACAGGTAGATTACTGGCTGGAGCGTGGGGGATTGCAGGATAAAAAAAACCAATATGCACGGTCACTAAGCAGCGGCGAGCAGCAAAAATTATCCTTTATACGGGCGCTTATCTTTAAGCCTAAGCTAATTATAATAGATGAAACGCTCTCCAACCTCGATCCGGACAGTGCAGATTTATTTGAGCAGATAATATTGGAACAGCAAGCAAAAGACCCTATAACGTGGGTGACAATCAGCCATCAATTGGTGCATATAAAAAAAATATGTGATGTGGTTCATTTTATGGACAAGGGGCAGGTAGTGACCAGCGGTACTCCAGAGCAGATGCTGATAAACCCCTCTCACCCCGCAATTATAAAATACCTTTCCAACACAGAGGTATCCTTTAAAAAGTAAAGAAGAATTGATTATGAAATTATTTCAAGTAGATACGTTAGAACAGGCAAGACAAAAGCTATTAGACTGTTTTAAAGCTAAAGAGCCGACCACGCAGCTAACCGAGCTGTGTGATGCTCAGGGTAAAATTCTTGCTAGGGACATCTTTTCCAAGGAGGATATACCCTCATTTTACCGTTCCACAGTGGATGGCTATGGTGTGATAGCCAAGGACACTCAGGGGGCAAATGACAGTGTACCCACATTTTTAGAGATAGTTGAGGACATCGCAATTGGCACACAGAGCAAACGTACCCTTGTCAGCGGCGAGTGCGCCTATGTTCCTACCGGCGGTATGCTGCCACAAGGGGCGGATGCCATGGTGATGGTAGAGTTTGCGGAAGCCTTTGATGACAGCCATATTGCAGTGTATCAGTCGGTGGCAGTGGGAAAATCAGTGGTAGTTCCGGGGGAGGACATAAAGCAGGGAGAGCCGGTTTTGAAGAAAGGCACACGGCTGGAAGCGGCTGAGATAGGGGCGCTTGCCGCTGCCGGATTTTGGACGGTGGAGACCTTTTGTCCCTTTAAGGTGGCGATAATTTCCACAGGGGACGAGCTTGCGGATGTTCAAGAAACTCCGGAAGCGGGCAGAGTAAGAGACGTAAACACATGGACATTAAAAGCCATAGCCCAGCAGGTGGGGATGGATGTTGTCATGACAAAAAAACTGCGTGATGATGAAGAGCTGCTAAAACAAACGATAAAAAATGCTATGGAGATAAGCGATATTGTGCTCACAAGCGGTGGCAGCTCCCAAGGGAAAAAGGATATGACAAGCCAAATTTTAGACGAGCTTGCAAGCCCGGGGGTATTCACCCATGGTCTTTCGGTAAAGCCGGGGAAACCCACGATTTTAGCTCTTGACGAGGAGACACACACCTTGCTGGTGGGATTGCCCGGACATCCTGTGGCGGCACTTTCTGTCTTTCAGATGTTGCTGGTGTGGCTGTGGAAAGAGCGAACCTATCAAGAGCCGCAAAGTCCCATAATGGCAAAGATGGCAACAAATGCTGCCGGCGCACCGGGGAAAACCACCTGTCTATTGGTGGAGCTTGTACAGGGGCAGGACGGCTATATGGCAAAGCCAATATTGGGAAAATCCGGTCTTATAAACACCATGACCAAGGCGGATGGCTATGTGGAGATAGAAATGAACAAGGAAGGACTTCAAAATGGAGAAACGGTGCAGGTTTACCGTTTTGGACTATAAATTATGGTAAAAAGAAACTTATATCTGAGCAACACACCGGTAGATGAGGCGGTAGATAAATATTTAAGGGCATTGCAGGGCATTGTAAAGCCGAAAACAGAGGAAATATGGGTGGCTGACAGCCTAGAGCGCATCACCGACAAAGCGGTGTATGCAAAATATTGTTCTCCGCTGTTCAATGCGGCGGCAATGGATGGAATTGGGGTAATTTCACAAAAGACAAATGGGGCAAGCGAGGCAAATCCGGTTGCGTTAAATCCGGCGGAGGACTTTGTGGTGGTGGACACAGGCGACCCAATAAAATTGCCCTACGATACGGTTATTATGGCGGAAGATTTAACGGAGCGGGAGGACGGCAGCGTTTCGATAATAGAGGCGGCACCGCCTTGGCAGCACATACGCCCAATAGGTGAGGACATTGTGGCAGGGGAGATGCTTTTGCCCTCAAAGCACAAGATACGCCCCATTGATATCGGAGTTTTATTGTCGGGGGGCATAACAAAAATCAATGTTTTAAAACAGCCCACGGTGGCAATTTTTCCAACGGGCACCGAGATAATCGAGCCGGAGACAGAGCCTAAGGAAGGGGATATCATTGAGTCAAATTCTCGTATGTTTGAGGCGATGGCAAGGTGCAATTCCGCAGTACCCTTTCGGTTTCCACCCATTGCAGATGATTATGGACTGTTAAAGGAAAAGATTGAGCAGGCGGTAGATAAATACGATATGGTGATTATCAATGCAGGCTCCAGTGCTGGCACAGAGGACTTCACAGTACACATTTTGCGAGAGCTGGGAGAAGTTTTAGTCCATGGGGTGGCGATAAAACCGGGCAAACCTGTAATACTCGCCATAGTGAAGGACAAGCCGGTTATCGGGCTGCCCGGATATCCTGTTTCGGCGTATATAAACTTTGAAAATTTTGTCATACCGGTTTTAAAACTCATGACAGGCGAGACATCTAAGTCCAAGACGGTGGTGGACGCTGTCATATCAAAGCGTCTGGTTTCCTCACTAAAGCATAAGGAATATGTAAGAGTAAAGGTTGGCAAGGTGGGTGACAAATTGGTAGCATCACCTCTTGCAAGGGGAGCAGGAGCCGCCATGAGCCTTGTTCGGGCAGATGGCTTTTGCATAATCGAGCAGAATAGCGAGGGAGTGGAAGCAGGGGACAGGGTATCGGTGGAGCTGTATAGAACCTTGGACGAAATTGACAACACTGTTGTTGCTATAGGCAGTCACGATTTGATTTTGGATGTGATAGCGGATATTATGCCAAGCAGCTACCCCGGAAATTTCCTTTCCAGCACACATCTTGGCAGTATGGGCGGTTTGATGGCGCTAAAAAGAGGGGAGGCACACATTGCACCAACCCACTTGCTGGATGAGGAGACGGGAATATACAATGTTTCCTATCTAAAAAAACTGTTTCCAAAGGAGCCGATGGCGCTGATAAAGGGAGTAAACCGAGTTCAGGGGATAATGGTGGCAAAGGGCAACCCATTAAATATAAAGGGCATTGAGGATTTAACGAGAGTAAGCTATGTCAATCGTCAGCGAGGGGCAGGCACAAGGGTACTGCTAGATTACCTCTTGAAAAAAGCAGGCATTTCCGGTGACGAAATAAAGGGTTATGACCGTGAGGCGGCAACACATATGGCAGCGGCGGCGGCAATTTCCGGTGGGAGCGCAGATGCGGCAATGGGAATATCCTCTGCGGCAAAGGCGCTAAAGCTTGATTTTATCCCCATTGGAAATGAGGAGTATGATTTTGCGGTGCCGGTTAAATTTTTGCAGCTTCCACACATACAAAAATTTATAGAAGTTTTGAAAAGCCAAGAGTTTAAAGTGCGCTTAGAGGAGCTTGGGGGATATACCTTAGTTAAAAACGGTGAGATTATATATATAGATAAGGTTTAGCGAATGAAGGAAGAAAATAAAGGGAAAATTACGGCGATAAAAATTTTTATAGAAAAAGGGAAGCCGCCTGTTGACGTTAAAATGGCAGACTGTACTTTAGACTGTGGTCTACAGCAAGACCGCTATGCCAAGGGCGGCGAAAGACAGCTTACACTTGTAGATGGCGCTGTGCTGGTACAGATAAAAAGCAGTGCGGCAAAAGGGCTTTGCACTCAGCGGTTTAATGCCAATATCGAGACGGAGAATTTTGATGTAAATGCTGTTTGCCCTAAGGATATTTTACTGTGCGGCGACGTTGAATTTGAGGTGTCACAGGCGAAAAAAGAGTGCTTTGACCAGTGCGATTTTAGAAAAAATAACACCCGCTGTCCACTGCCGGAGAGCGTACTTTTTCTCAAGGTGAAAAAATCGGGAAAAATAAAAATAAATGATAAAATAGAGAGTAAACTGTAGACCACAGTTTACTCTTTTCTTGTTTTTAGCTCCGCTGTAAGGGTTTTACCCTGTATCACCCTCTTGAAATCATAAAAAGTGTGTGCTATACTGTGAAACAATTGAGAAAATAGCAATAAATAGCAATTAAAATGCATTTATTTGCCTTTATTAAAAAAATTTATGGGGGGATACATAGTTTGAAACATTTAGTTAAAGATGATTCCTTGTGCATTGGCTGCCACCAGTGCGAGGAGGCGTGCTCCAAGGCGTTTTACAAAAAAGCAGACCCAAAGCTGTCCTGTATCAGAATTTTGGACAAGGAGGATGGCACACATGAGGTAAAGGTGTGTACCCAATGCGGAGCGTGCGCAGAGGTTTGCAACACAGGTATGATAAAAAAGAACGCAAACGGTGTATTTATGCTCAACAAAAAAGAGTGTGTAGGCTGTCTTATGTGCGTGGGCTTTTGTCCTGAGGATGTTATGGTTCAATGTGACGACCGTCAAGAGCCTTCAAAGTGTACCGCTTGTGGCATATGCGTAAAAGTATGTCCTACCGGCGCCATTAAAATTGTAGAGGAATAAGGGGAAGATAATATGGTAAAAATGTGTGACGTTCAACGATATAAAGACGTTGATATGGAAGAAATACAGCAGATGAAAGCAGCTCATATAGTTTTGAACAAGATTGAATATGAGCCAAAAGCAATTCACCGTGGCTACACCGACAAGATGCTGACCATTGATGTGACCGATTCCTCCGTGAAAATCTCAGATATTCCCGCAGAGGTCAAGGAAAAATTCACAGGCGGCAAGGGCTACTGTCTGCGTTACCTTTGGGACGCAACAAACCCCGATACAAAATGGGATTCACCGGAAAATGAGATAGTTATGTCCGCAGGGCCTATTGCCGGTATCACACAGTATGCAGGCACAGGCAAAATGCTGGTCTGCACAATTTCCCCAATGACAGATATTCCCATCGACTCAAATGTGGGCGGTTATTTTGGCCCATATCTAAAGTTTTCCGGCTTTGACGCAATAGAATTAAAGGGCGAGGCTAAGGAAGATGTAATAATTGTAATAGATGGCAACAAAGGCACAATTTCTGTGGAAAAAGCTCCACTTGAGCATATGGACGCCCATGTTATGGGAGAAGAATTGACAGCTATGTATGCGGATAATGAAAATGACCGCAAGCACGTTGCCGTTGTCTGTGCTGGCTCGGCTGCCGACCATGCCAATCTTTCCATGCTGAACTTTACATTTTATGACCCCAACCGTGGGGTTGTTCGTTTAAAGCAAGCAGGACGTGGTGGCATAGGCCGTGTGTTCCGTCACAAGCACATCAAGGCGGTGGTTTGTAAATTCCAAGGTGTAAAGTCCAACCTAAATGATGTTTATGATATTTCACTGCTAAACAAAACAGGGGTAAAATATCACAAAGAGATGGCGACACAAGACCCGAAACAGAACAATATGAGAAAAATCGGCACAGCAAACACCATGAAAACCCTGAACGATTATGATATTTTGCCAACACACAACTTTAAATTTGGCTGCACACCAAACATCGACCAGATGTCACCAAAGGTATTTATCGACCAATGGCTGACACAGGGCGGAGCTGACGGCTGTTGGTACGGCTGTTCCATGGCGTGTGCCAAAGCGGCTGACCATTTCCAGCTTAAAACAGGCCCTTACAAGGGACAATGTGTTGTTGTAGATGGCCCTGAATATGAGACGGCAGCAGGGGTTGGCCCCAACTGCGGCATAACCGACCCACAGGTTATTTTAGAGTTAAATTTCTATTGTGACACCTACGGACTGGACACAATTTCTTGGGGCACAATGGTGGCATTCTTGATGGAATGTTACGAAAATGGCATCTTGAACAAGGAGAGAACAGGTGGCTTGGAGCTTTGCTTTGGCAACGCCGAGGCTGACCTAGAGCTTATCCACTTGACCGCTAAAAATGAAGGCTTTGGCAAGATTGCCGCACTTGGCTCACACAAGCAAAAACAATATTTTGCCGATATGGGCTGGGGCGATATGGACTTTATGAACGATATCGCAATGGAGCAAAAGGGGCTTGAATATTCAGAATATGGCTCAAAGGAATCACTGGCACAGCAGGGCGGCTATGGGCTTACCAACAAAGGCCCTCAGCACGATGAGGCATGGCTAATATTTATGGATCAAGTTAACAATCAGCTGCCAACCTTTGATGACAAAGCGGAGGCACTGCATTATTACCCACGTTTCCGCACATGGTTTGGCCTAGTGGGGCTGTGCAAGCTGCCTTGGAATGACGTAGTGCCTGCAAACAACAGCTTGACAAACGAGCCTGCAAAGGTTCCGGAGCACGTTGACAACTATCTTGACTTGTTCTACGGCGTTACAGGCAGAAAAATCGACAGAGAAGAGCTGCTCACAATGTCCGAGCGTGTATATAACTTCCAAAGAATATTCAACATTCGTTTGGGCAAGGGGCTTAGAAAAAATGATGCAATCCCTTACCGTTCAATGGGGCCTGTTACAGAGGAAGAATATGTTTCTCGTATGGAGCGTTATGACGGACAATTGGTTGACCGTGCCGGATTTACCAAGGAGCAGGTGGAAAAGATGCCATTGGAGCAAAAGAGAGCCGAAACCAGAAAATTCCGAGAGGGCGAGTATCAAAAGCTAATAGACGCTGTATATCCAAAGCGTGGCTGGACGATGAACGGCGTTCCTACAATTGAACATCTTAAAGAAATCGGTATGGATTTGCCGGAACTTATTGAGGTTGTAGCACCACTTCAGAATGTACAGCCTTAGAAACAAACGAGGAAGAAATTATGATGCTCAATGACCGCCCCTATGACAATTGGCATGAGGGCTTGACGATACAGGGCGTGCGAGACTATATGAAATATTCTTGGCCTAAGCTGGTTGTAAAGGTAAACGGTCAACTGGTCTGGCCGGAGGATTATGACAAGGTAGTGCTACAAGAGAATGATGATTTAAAAATTCACCATCTACTTGCCGGCGGATAAAAAAATATTGAAAAACAGGGCTATTGTGTTTGCAATAGCCTTGTTTTAATGCTAAAATAATAGTATTATGTAAAATTATTTTATTCAATCGGGGGTGCAATATGTACGATAGTTTAGAAGAAAAGGATTTAGAGCGATATAAGCGTCATTTAATGCTCGCCCAAGTCGGTGAAGAGGGACAGCTCAAAATTAAAAACAGCAGGGTGCTGATTATTGGGGCAGGGGGGCTTGGCTGCCCTGTGGCACTTTATCTTACAGCTGCTGGGGTGGGCACCTTGGGAATAGTGGATTTTGACAGTGTGGATGTGTCCAATCTCCAAAGACAGATTATATATACAGAGCAGGATATAGGCAAAAACAAGGCACTGGCAGCAAAGCAGCGGCTGCAAAGGTTAAATTCTGATGTCATTATAAACGCTATAACGGAAAAATTAGAGCCGCAAAATATTGAAGATATTGTAAAAGAATATGATATAGTTGTGGATGCAACGGACAATTTTACCACACGATATCTTATAAGCGACACCTGTATAAAGCTAAAAAAACCGGAGATATACGGGGCTATCTTTGAGTTTTACGGACAGGTCACGGTGTTTGGAGAAAACGGCCCCTGCCTTAGATGCCTAAACCCAAACCCACCCAAAGCCGGTGAGATGAAAAGCACAAAGGATATAGGGGTGCTGGGGGCAATCCCGGGGATAATCGGCTCGCTACAAGGGGCGGAGACGCTAAAATGTATTTTAAAATGCGGTCAGTCATTAAAGGGGCGTATGATATTTGTGGATGCCTTGACTATGAAATTTGATGAGATAGAGCTGCCTAAAAACCCAAAATGCACCGTGTGCGGTGGCTTATAACGGGCTGGGAAAGCTATAAAAGGAGTTAAAAAATATGGATAACAGGCTTACACATTTTGACGAAAATGGCAATGCAATTATGGTGGATGTGTCCAACAAGGAGGATACCTTTCGTGTTGCCACTGCCTCGGGTAAAATTTTGGTCAACCAAGAAACAATGGCAGCGGTGGTAAATGGGACATCAAAAAAAGGGGATGTGCTGGGAGTTTCACGGGTGGCAGGGATTATGGCGGTTAAACAGACAGCCCATCTTATCCCTATGTGCCATACACTGCTCATAACAAAATGCAGTGTGGACTTTGAGGTGGACGAGGAAAACCTTGCAATAAATTGCATATGCACCGCAAAAGCAGAGGGCAAAACAGGGGTGGAGATGGAGGCATTGACAGGGGTGAGCGTGGCACTGTTGACCATCTATGATATGTGCAAAGCCATTGACAAGAGAATGGAAATCACGGATATACACCTTGACACAAAATCCGGCGGAAAGAGCGGGGATTTTAAAAGATGAGGGACAAGATAGGCAGAAATATAGACTATATTAGAATATCCGTCACCGACAGATGCAATTTGCGGTGCATATACTGTATGCCCGAGGAGGGCGTGGAAAGCATACCGCACAGTAAAATTTTGTCCTTTGATGACATAATTAGAGTGTGTACCGTGCTGGCAAAGGACGGGCTGAAAAAGATAAAGCTTACAGGCGGCGAGCCGCTGGTACGCAAGGGAATTGTCAATTTAGTCCGAGAATTAAAGGGGATAGATGGGATAGAAAGCGTCACCATAACCACTAATGGTGTGCTGCTGGAGGAATATTACGATGCCTTGGTACAAGCAGGGATTGATGCCATTACAGTGAGCCTAGATACACTAAACCCAGTTATTTATGAAGAAATAACACGGCGAAACCAGCTTGAAAAGGTATTGAAAGGGCTTAAAATGGCGATAGCAAAAGGGGGGACACACATAAAAATCAACTGTGTTCCTGTGCTGGGGATAGAAAAGCAGGACGTGATGTCACTTGTGGAAATAGCAAGAGACAATGACGTGCACATACGCTTTATCGAGATGATGCCAATAGGTCTTGGCACTCAATACAAATTCATTACAGAGGACGAACTAAAAGGGCTTTTAACGGCAAAATATGGAGAGCTGCAACCCTACAGCGGCGTGCTTGGCAATGGGCCATCGGAATATTATACGGTGGAAGGGTTCAAGGGCAAGATAGGCTTTATAAGTGCTGTCAGCCATAAATTTTGCGACAGGTGCAACAGGGTGAGATTGACCGCAGATGGCTTTTTGAAAACCTGTCTGCAATACGATTATGGCACAATGCTAAAGCCTATGCTGGACGAGGGCTGCACAGATGGAGAGCTTGTAAAAGTCATAGAGGAAGCCATAGAAAAAAAGCCAAAGGGACACAGCTTTGACAAAATAGATGAATTTAATGGACAGGAGCATCGAAAGATGTCACAAATAGGAGGATAAAAATTATGGGTAAGGTTATAGCAACTTGCACAAGTGATGTGAAGGGCATACAAAAAAAGAATGTTCACAGCGTAAAAATGATTGAAAACTTTGGAATTGAAGGGGACGCACACGCCGGTAATTGGCACAGACAGGTCAGCCTTTTGTCCTTTGATAAAATTGAAGATTTTAGAAAAAGAGGGGCGGTAGTTGAGGACGGAGCCTTTGGAGAAAATCTTGTGGTGGAGGGAATAGATTTTAAAACCCTGCCCATCGGCACAAAATTTATATGCGGCGATGTGATTTTAGAGCTTACTCAAATTGGCAAGGAGTGTCACCAAGGCTGTGCAATATTTAAGCAGATGGGGGACTGCATAATGCCAAGGGAGGGCGTTTTCACAAGAGTTTTAGCAGGTGGAATTATAAAAGAGGGCGATATGCTGGAGATACTTTCCCAGCCACAAGAGTAAAACAGGAGAAAAACTATGAGAGTTGCAATTATAACTTCAAGTGACAGTGGATATGAGGGAAAGCGTGAGGATAAAAGTGCCCCGGTGATAGAAAAACTGGTAACGGACACAGGATATACAGTGGTGCACAAGATAGTTTTGCCCGACGAAATAGAGATGTTAAAAGCAGAGATGATAAGAATATGTGATGAAAATATTGCCGATTTGATTTTGACAACGGGGGGCACGGGATTTTCTCAGCGGGATGTTATGCCGGAAGCAACCTGTGCAGTCAGCAATAAAAATGTACCTGGTATACCGGAAGCTATGCGCTTTTATAGTATGCAGTTTACAAAGCGTGCAATGCTAAGCCGTGCAGCGGCAGGAATACGGAAAAACACACTTATTATAAATATGCCGGGCAGCCCAAAAGCGGTGGGAGAATGTCTTGAATATATTCTGCCCGAGCTTTCTCATGGGCTTGAAATTTTGCTTGGAGAAGCAAAGGATTGCGCAAGAAAGTAAGAGACAGGTGGTTAGTTTTAAATTATTTCTTTACTTAAAGGGAAATTAATGGTATGATATTAAAATGCTTAAAATCTTATGAAAAGGAAAATGATAAAATATGTCAAGAATTAATACAACAAAAGCAAAGATAACAAAGGTAGCTTGGAAATTATTTAATGAAAAAGGCTATGATGAAACTACAATAGATGATATTATATCAGAATCTGGCACATCAAAGGGCAGCTTTTATCATTATTACAGCAGCAAGGACGAGCTGCTCTCCTCCCTGTCTGAGGTATTTGATGAAAAGTATGAGGAAGTTATGCAGACCCTTGACCCCGAGATGAACAGCTATGATAAGCTGCTATATCTGTGCTATAGCGTACATGATATGATAGAAAAAGAGATACCCATAGGGCTATTGTCATCTCTTTATTCCTCCCAAGTTACCACAAAAGGTGACAAGCATCTTCAAGACCAAAACAGATATTACTTTCAAATAATTACACAACTGGTGACAGAGGGGCAGTTTCGTGGGCAAATTACAGCAGATTTACCCAATTACAAGATACAAAAGCTGTATACTTTAGCAGAGCGTGCCATAATATACGATTATTGCATCTCAAGCGGCAACTATTCTTTGGGCGAATACACACGTGAGATAATGCCAAGATTATTTTGCAGCGTTCAGGTAAAATAAAAAAATAATAGGAGACGTTTAATGAATTCAAAAGTTTATACATCGCAGATAAAGATACCGCTGTCCACACTGGGAATAATAGTAAAGCCAACCTTGATTGTCATAGCTATGCTATATGCGGTTATGACGTTTTATAATCACTGGATGTTCCCCTTTACAATTTTGGTTATTGGAATGTTTATATGGCTGCAATTTTTTTGCGGCAAGGATAGCTACGAATACAAAGTGAGCGCAGACAGCGTTGTCATTGATAGAATTAAAAGAAATGGCACCGTTAAAAATGTAAAAACATTTAATGCTCCGCAAATTTTAATGCTGGCGCAGAGCCGTTCTGAAAATCTGAATAGATTTATAGAAAAAGGCAAAAAAGTTTTGATGGAGGACTATTCCTCACGGAAAAATCCGGAAAAGGAATATGTACTGGTTTGCAAGGAAGAAGAAAAAATCTCAATGATTATGTTGGAATTAGAAACTGATATGTTAGATGCCTTTAAGGAATGTTACCCCGACATAGTTAAACTAAATAAGACACCAAAAATTGATATAATAAAAATATAGACTCTATAATATTAAATAATTTTAAAGCACATACTTTTTTAGGTATGTGCTTTTTTTATGCACTTAAAGCTAATTAAAATAAATGAAAATGATAAAAAGGGCAACTGTCAGTACATTTTAAATGTTAGCAATTATGAATAAATAAAGTATAAATTATTAATATCAAGTACTAATAAGCATATAGATGTAGTAAAAATACAAAAAAAATTAACAATTCAGTAATAATACTTGACATATTAACCAAAACCTGCTAAACTTGGACTATAGTCTAAAACAAAGTTTAATTTGTCGGCGAATATGTTAGCACATATTGTAAATATAAGTAATGGTACCATAGTCACAGGAGGTGTACCTGTGAGTGTTGATAAATTACAAAAAAAATTAGGAGGAAAAATTATGGTAGAAAAAGAAACAAAGAGAGGCTTTAACTCCCGATGGGGTCTTATAGCCACCCTTATTGGTCTGGCGGTAGGTACCGGCAACATTTGGCGTTTCCCACGTGAAGCCGCTAAAAACGGTGGTGGTGCATTTTTAATAGCTTGGACAGTTATGCTTTTAATCGCAGCTATTCCACTTGCTATCGCTGAAATGGGTATCGGCCGTGCTACAAGACGTGGCTGCCCAGGCGCTTTCAAAGACATGCTTGGCAAAAAATACACATGGATGGGTGTATTTATGACGCTAATCGTTGTTTGTATCGCAGGGTACTACACAGTTACAATGTCTTGGGTTCTTCGCTACTTGGTTATGTGTGTAACAGGACAAGTATGGGCGGCACCTGATAAAATGGCATTGTTTGACCAAGTTTCAATTCATGACCCAATGCAGATAGTATTTTTTGTAGCTTCTTTGCTTATCACATGGGCTATTGCACAGGGTGGCGTTGCAAAATCTATTGAAAAATTCATGAAAGTTTGTATTCCTTGTCTTTTCGTTCTGCTTGTAGTTGTAGCATTCCGCTCACTTACAATCGGCGATACAGGCGTTGCAGGCGCAGCAGGCTCAATGGCTGGTCTTGAATACTTCTTTGCTATCAATCCAGATTATCTATTTAATGGTAAAACGTGGATAAGTGCACTTATTCAAATTCTATGGTCTGTTGGTGTGGGCTGGGGTCTTGTTATTACATACGGCGCATTCACACAGGCAAAATCAGACGTTGCTCTTAACGCCTTTATTCAAGGCTTTGGCAACAACATAGCATCTCTACTTGCAGGTACAGCAATCATTCCGGCACTTTTCGCATTTAACTCACAGGAAGCAGCTCTTGCTATCTGTCAGTCCGGTGCAAACGGTTTGACTTTCGGCGCTATGACTAACATATTCCAAATTATGCCAGGCGGCAAAATCTTGGCTGTAATGTTCTTCTTTGCTCTTGCATTGGCAGCACTTTCAAGTAACCTAGGTCACTTCCTTGTTGGCTCACTTCCACTTATGGATATGGGTATGAGCAAGAAAAAGGCAAGCTTGATAATGATGGCAGTTGTAGGCGTTTGGGGCTTACCATCAGCGTGGACAATTAAATTCCACGGCAATCAGGACTTCGTTTCAGGCTTCGGTCTGGTTATCGGAATACTCTTTACCTGCTTCCTTGTTTGGAAGGTTGGGGCAGAGACTTTCAGAGCAAACTTTATCAACATTCCTGAAAATGACGTACATTGCGGAATTTGGTGGGATATCGCTGTTAAGTTTATAGCACCTATCACATCAATCACACTTATAGTTTACTGCTTGGCACCATTTGGTTGGGGCTACATCGGCGCAGACAATATGTGGAACTTCTTCCAGGTAGAGTCCTTCGCAACACTGGCAGGTCAGCTATTAATGTATTTGGTAGTCTCCATTGTTTTGGCAAAATTTGTTAACAATTCAAACCAAAAGGTTTACTACAATGGTAAAACCTTCCCTGAAATTCCAGAAGAGTATGATTAGGAGGTAATTATTATGACACCAGCAGGTATTACATCAATGGTTTGCATCGTAGGTTTCTATGCAATTTGTTTATCAATCGTTATCTACAAAATATTCCACGCTAAAGGAATGTAATTTATAAAAATTAAAACTGCTGCCCAAGGATATTAAAACATTACATACACCGTTTTGTTTTAATAGACAGGGCGGCAGTTTTTTTTCTTGTGGCAAACCCATAGTTACCGATATTCCCCACAAAGTGGCGGTGCAGTTACGGCGCATGGGTTTAGAAGGTGCCGCATTATTCCACAGTTATAACCGAGGAGGGGCAGCCGTCCATTGCCTCCAACGCACAGCCCAGTGTGTCATGGGGGATTTCCTCACAAATTACCGTGGCAAGACTTTCGTCATTCATCATAAATACCGTGGGGCAAGTTTCGGCGCACAGACCGCACCCAATACACCCAGCTTGATTAATTGCAGCTCTCATTTTTTACCTCACTTATAATTAGTTTGTTTTATAGGTCATCTGCATCCTGTAAAGGCTTTTCCAAGGCAGCTATAGGCTTTCCGGTATAGCTGCCATTAGGGTCGGTTTTACTGGCAGGCGAGTTTATAATAGCCTGAACAATTTTGTTGTCATTATATTGACCCTTATAAATTTTATCAGCGATAATAAAATCCTCCTTATGGGTTTATTATTATCAATAAATCATCGGATATTCAAGACAGAAATATAGAGTAAAGGCGGCTAATAGGGGACAAATTACCAGTTATTGCTTTACAAATATACGCCAAATAAGTTATACTGTTAATAATTATAACAGCAAGTAATGAGCGCTTAATGTGGGAAAATGCCGCAGGTAGGCATTTAAAGTAAAGATAAAGGTTTGAAAACCTTTGAGAATGAGATGACAGATGAACTATGTATATATTTTAAAATGTGCGGATAACACGCTTTATACAGGGTGGACAAATGATTTAGAAAAGAGAATTGCGTCACACAATTGCGGCAAAGGGGCGAAATACACCAGAGGCCGCACACCGGTTGAGCTGTTTTACAAGGAGGAGCAGGGGACAAAAGAGGAGGCAATGCAGCGAGAATGGCAGATAAAACAGATGAGCCGAGAGGAAAAGTTAAGCCTTAAAGAGCAGTTAACTAGTGAGGGG
>JAVWUR010000047.1:0-241 GCA_036667055.1 Oscillospiraceae bacterium | reverse complement strand
AGACAAGGCATTAGCTAATGGAGACAGCAAAGATAAAAGCGGGCAAGCTTGCGGAAATATTGAAAACACGCAAATAAACACGAAAATAAACATGAAAATAAACACGCAAATAAACATGAAAATAAACACAAATAAACACAGGTGCATCCGCTATGTAAAGGGATTGCACCTGTGTTGTTTTGTCTATATTATCTACTTAACCTATCCAATCTATTCAACATACCCCATGTCCTTGGAGATT
>JAVWUR010000046.1:0-15744 GCA_036667055.1 Oscillospiraceae bacterium | reverse complement strand
ATCTATAAGAGGCCGCTTGTTTACTGAATGAATAAACCCGACGGAAAAATTTTCGCCCTCTTTAAGGGGGTATTGCCCGTAAATTTCGCCTGTTTTATCGTTTTGCAATACCAAATAAGTGCGAGGAGTACAGATAATTATTAAAGTGACAACAGCCGCAATAATCGCTATCACTATTACGGCTGTTGTTGTTTTGCTTTTTTTAAATGGGTTTTTCATCAAGAGTTAGATTGCGCCAACTTCTTTGTAGTATTTTGCTGCGCCTGGATGGAAAGGTACTGATGAAACACCGGCAACTGCGTATTTAGCATCAAGCTCTGCACCCTTTGCGTGTGCTGCTGTTATGTCAGCTTTGTTTTCAAACAATGCTTTTGTAAAGTTGTAAACTGTCTCTTCAGCAACGTCATTGCCAACTATGATTGTAGCTTTGATAGCAACTGTCTGAACGTCTTTGTCTACGCCCTTGTAAGAGCCGCCCGGTACTTTAAATGTTGTGTAGTAAGGATAAGCTTTTGCAAGTTTGTCTGCGTGTGCTGTGTCGATTTCAAGCAGGTTTATGCCCTTTGTTGTTGCAAGCTCAACGATAGCTGTTGTAGGAGCGCCAGCTGTGCAGAAGAAAGCGTCAATTTTGCCGTCTTTGATAGCGTCAGCTGAATCGCCAAAGCCAAGGTTGTTAACTTTGATGTCTTCAAATTTGATGTCGTAAGCTTCAAGAATTTGACGAGCGTTAAATTCAACGCCGGAGCCTGCGTCGCCAACTGAAACACGTTTGCCCTTTAAATCTTCAATTGTTTTGATGTCGCCTGTTGTAACTATCTGGCAAACTTCAGCGTACAATGCGCCAACTACTGAGAAGTTTGTGATTGCATCGCCTTCAAAAAGGTCTGTGCCCTTGTAAGCATAGGACATAACGTCATTTTGAACAAGACCAAGTTGCATTTCGCCATCGGAAACACCAAGGATGTTAGCTTTTGATGCGCCGGTTGATTGAACTGTGATGGTAAGTCCCGGAACTTTTTCTGAGATAATCTGAGACAATACGCCGCCGTATGCATAATATGTACCGGTTGTTCCGCCTGTACCGAAGTCAAGCTTTGCTTCCTTTGCTGGTGCTGCTGCTGCTGCATCAGGTGTAGCTGCTGGGTCTTTTGCTGGTTCTTTTGCTGGTGCGCCGCCGCCACAAGCAGTTAGTGCTAGTGACAACGCCAAAACAAGTGCAAGTAGTTTTTTCATAATTAATCCTCCAAGAATAATCAAGTTTATATCAGCTATAAGATTTAACTGATTTTATGCTCCTAGTATACATCATTTACATACTGAAAACAATATGCTTGTTCATTTTTGTTAATATGCACAATAAAAATATGCAAAATTTGTGTTAAATACAGCTTGCTTTTTGAGAATTTTTGTATTTTATTTGTTAATTTGTAATTTATTGTATTTATCTTCCCTTATTTTACAATATTGTATATGCAAGTTGCCTAAATACAGACCGTATTTGTACTACAGTTTAGTGTCAAGTGACATTGCCATAACACAAAAAAACATGAAAATGCGATTATATTACATTATTGAAAAGGATAATTTTTGTGCTATTATAATATGGATATATATTTATTTCCCTTGGCGCTGTTAATTGCTTGGCGTGAGATGTTTATATATAGCTTTATATATACTATTATATATAGGAAAAAATAAGACCAAAATCGAGGTTATCTGTTTTATGAAAAATGTTGTACTGTTAGGGCTTGTGAGCTTTTTTTCCGACATAAGCAGCGATATGGTATACCCACTCATCCCATTATATTTAACTGCCGCCTTTGGGGCGACCCCCGCCCTTGTTGGGGTTATCGAGGGCATTGCCGAGAGCGTCGCCAGCCTTTTAAAGGTTTTCAGCGGCTATATTTCCGACAGGTATCAGCGCAAAAAGCCACTTGCCTTTGTGGGGTACGCCACGGGTCTTGTGTACAAAATCTCTCTGGTTGTCGCCGGCAGCTGGATGGGAATTTTGGCGGCTAGGGTGGTGGATCGCATTGGCAAGGGCATACGAACCGCTCCACGAGATGTTTTGGTGAGCGAAAGTGCCGCTGAAGGGGGCGCTGGGAAAAGCTTTGGCATACATAAGGCGCTTGATATGGCAGGCAGCGCTGTAGGAATATTGATGGCTTTTTTCATTGTGCGCAGCTCCGCCGGCAATATGGACTACAAAAAATTATTTGTAATTTCTGCAATTCCGGCGATTATCGGTCTGGTGCTTTTGCTTTTTGTAAAGGAAAATGCCGGCGGCCACAAGCTGGCGGAGCGTGAGCCATTTTGGAGAAATATCAAGGGGCTGGATTTTAATTTAAAGTTGTATCTGGCTGTGACATTTATCTTCACCTTGGGCAATTCCTCCAACACATTTTTACTTCTAAAGGCCAAAAACATCGGCTTTACCGATGCAAATGTGGTTTTTCTTTACTTTTTATACAATATTACCGCCTCACTTTTGGCTATTCCCTTTGGCAAGCTGTCCGATAAAATCGGCAGAAAAAGAGTTCTTGTAGGGGGATATTTTGCCTTTGCTTTGGTGTATTTTGGCTTTGCTTTTGTGACAAAGCCCAGCAGCATGATAGTGATTTTCATAGTTTATGGGGTCTACACCGCCATGACCGCCGGAGTGGAGCGAGCCTTTATCTCCGAAATTGCCCCACCACAATTAAAGGGCACCATGTTGGGGCTGCAATCCACCATTGTGGGGGTTGCGCTGCTGCCTGCAAGCGTGATTGCCGGTGGGCTGTGGGACAGCTTTGGGTCTAGCGTTCCCTTTATTTTCGGGGGTAGCTTGGCGCTTGCCGCCTGTCTGATTTTAGCCTTGGGGTTAAAGGTCAAGGCAGCTAGGCAATAGCTTTTTCGGGGCTAACTGCAAGCAATTCTACCGTGGCAAACTGTAACAAATTTTATGGTGGCAAAGGCGCAAATAATTCTGTCGTGGCAAATCATTAATACTTTTATAATTGTCAAGGAAAAACATAATTTTTTTCTTGACAATCTTTTTCCCCTGTGTTATAATAATACCGTAAAAGTTAGGTTTTCCTAACTTAATATTTTGGCTTGATAGTTAGGTTTAGCTAACTTAGTGCTTTGGCTCTATAGTTGCCTGTATCTAACTTAATATTTGGGCTTGATAGTTAGGTTTGACTAACTATCGGAAGGGAGGGGCAATGTTACCATTGGTGATGGCGGTTCCGGGGGAATTGAACAGTATTAAAAAAATCGGTGGCAAGGACGAAACTCGCAGACACCTAGCGGAGCTTGGTTTTGTGGTGGGCGGCGAGGTGAAGGTTATTTCCTGTCTTGGGGGCAACTTGATTTTGGCGGTAAAGGACAGCCGCATCGCCCTAGACTGCTCTTTAGCAAGCCGAATTATGGTGTGACTTTCCGCCTGATTATGGCAATATTATATGGAGGATATTTACTATGAAAACTTTGAAAGATGTAAAGGTTGGCGACACTGTCCGTGTACACAAGCTTCATGGAGAGGGAGCGCTAAAGCGCAGAATTATGGACATGGGTATCACGAAAGGGACAGATATATATCTGCGAAAAATCGCCCCCCTTGGCGACCCCTTGGAGCTTACCGTCCGTGGCTATGAGCTGTCCATACGCAAGGCAGACGGTGAAATGATTGAGGTGGAATAGCCACGCAAAGCGACCCTCGACAGCTACCGATTTTTACAAGCTTTGTGGCATACAGCGATACCCCATGCCACTATTTTTTTGGCAGTTATGTTAGGTATACCTAACTTATTAACACCGCTTTTACAGCGCTATAAGGAGAGATAGATATGGAAATCAAGATTGCCCTAGCGGGAAATCCAAACTGCGGCAAAACCACAATGTTCAACCTTTTGACAGGGAGCGCCCAATATGTGGGCAACTGGCCGGGGGTTACTGTGGAGAAAAAGGAGGGAAAATTAAAGGGGCACCCTGAGGTTATAATTCAGGATCTGCCGGGGATATATTCCCTCTCCCCCTACACCCCCGAGGAGCTGGTGGCTCGTGGATATCTGGTGACGGAAAAGCCAAACGCCATAATAAACATTATTGACGGCACCAATATCGAACGCAATTTGTACCTCACCACTCAGCTAAAGGAGCTTGGCATACCCTTGATTATCGCTGTTAACATGATTGACATTGTGCGCAAAAACGGCGATGAGATAAACCTTAAAAAGCTAGGCGAGGCGCTTGGATGTGAGGTTGTGGAGACGTCAGCGCTAAAGGATATCGGCGGTGTTGCGGCGGCAGAAAAGGCAATTTCACTGGCGCAGGGCAAGGATTTTTCCGAGATGCCCCATGTTTTTGATGGGTCGGTGGAACACGCAATTGCTCACATTGAGGAGTCCATTGAGGGTCGAGTGCCACCGGAAAATCTTCGCTGGTTTGCCATAAAGCTATTTGAGCGAGACGAAAAGGTCTTGGAGCAGCTTGCGCTAGGCAATACCCTTTGCGACCATCTGGAGGAGCATATAGCCGCCTGTGAAATGGAGCTTGACGATGATGCCGAGAGCATTATCACCAATCAGCGGTACGCCTACATAAGTAAAGCGGTGGGGGCTTGTGTGAAGAAAGCCCACCGCCCACAGGGCACCTCCACCGACAAAATCGACCGCATTGTCACCAACCGCTTTTTGGCGCTGCCGATTTTTGCCGCCGTCATGTTTTCCGTCTACTACCTATCCGTCACCACCGTGGGTGCTTTCCTCACCGACTGGACCAACGAAACCCTTTTTGGGGGCTTTATTTTGCCAACAGTTGACGGTGCTCTGGCAGGCGCAGGTGTTGCCCCATGGCTAATCGGCTTAGTGGTGGATGGAATTATAGGGGGCGTTGGGTCGGTGCTTGGCTTTGTGCCGCAAATGCTCCTACTGTTTTTCCTCCTCAGCGTTTTGGAGGACTGCGGCTACATGGCACGGGTCGCCTTTATCATGGACAGAATTTTCCGCAAATTCGGGCTGTCGGGCAAGAGCTTTATACCCATGCTCATCGGCTCGGGGTGCTCTGTGCCGGGGATTATGGCGTCACGAACCATCGAGCAGGACAGGGACAGGCGGATGACCATAATGACCACCTCTTTCATTCCTTGCGGCGCAAAGATGCCTATAATCGCCCTTATTGCCGGAGCGCTTTTCGGCGGAGCTTGGTGGATGGCACCCCTAGCCTATTTTATGGGGGTTATGGCGGTTATCCTTTCGGGAATTATCCTAAAAAAGACACGCCCCTTCATGGGAGAGCCTGCGCCCTTTGTCATGGAGCTGCCCTCCTACCACACCCCCACTCTGTCAAACGTGTGGCGCAGCACCTGGGAGCGTGGCTGGGGCTTTATCAAACGTGCAGGCACGGTGATTTTGCTGTCTGCTGTGGCGCTGTGGTTTTTGCAAAGCTTCGGTTGGACAGAGGGCGTTTTTGGCATGGTGAGTGACAACAATACCAGTGTGCTTGCCGCTGTTGGAAGGGTTATCGCACCGCTTTTTGCCCCCTTGGGCTTTGGCACTTGGCAGGCATCTGTGGGCACCTTTACCGGACTTATCGCCAAGGAAAATGTGGTTAATACCTTCGGTGTGCTCTATGGCTTTGCCGAAATCAGCGAGAGCGGAAGTGAGTATTGGGCGCAGATGGCAAAGGATTTTACCCCTCTTTCCGCCTTCTCCTTCATGACCTTTAATCTGCTATGCGCCCCCTGCTTTGCCGCCATGGGAGCCATTCGCCGTGAGATGATGAGCGGAAAATGGACGTGGTTTGCCATCGGTTATATGTGCGTGTTCGCCTATTCTGTCTCCCTTGTTATCTACCAATTGGGACTGTTTTTTCAGGGCGGCGGCTTTTCAATATTTACAGCGGCGGCGGTGGCGGTGCTTGCCGGGCTTGTGTATCTGCTAGTTAGAAAGGAGGGTTAAGTATGTTAAATTTTATTGTAGCTAACCTGTCCACCATCGCTGTGGCAGGGGTGATAATCGCCGTGATTGCCGCCGTGATAACCGTTATGCGCCTAGACAAAAAGGCAGGTAAAAGCAGTTGCGGCTGCAACTGTGCCGACTGCCCCAGTAAGGGAATGTGTCACTGACAAAAAAACAGCGGCAAGGGGTTAAATCCGTGCCGCTGTTGCTATCCTATTATGATGAAATAAAATCGTTTTATATGTTTTATATGAATAATATAAGGCTTATCGCCATAATTATCATCCCCAGCACCATGCCATAAATGGACAGGTGGTGCTCGCCATATTCTCGTGCACTTGGCAGCAGCTCGTCCACCGAAATGAACACCATTATCCCTGCAATCCCTGCAAAAAGCACCGCATACATTGTGTCGCTCATAAAAGGCAGCAGCACAAGATAGCCGATAAGTGCCCCCAGTGGCTCGCTAAGCCCCGACAGAAAGGACAGTTTAAATGCTTTCCAGCGGCTGCCTGTGGCGTAGAACACCGGCACAGAAACCGCTATCCCCTCGGGGATATTATGTATGGCAATTGCCGCCACTATGGGAAACGCTATCTGTGGGTTTTGCATAGCGGACACGAAGGTCGCCATACCCTCGGGAAAGTTGTGGACAGCGATGGCGATGGCGGTGAAAACCCCTGTTCTCATAAGGCTTTTTTTGTGGATTGTGTTGTCCTCGCTCATATCCTCCACAAATTTCAGTTCATGAGGGTTGTCCTCAGCAGGGAGCAATTTATCTATAAGTGCAATCAGCCCCATGCCGCCAAAAAAGCTGAGGGCAGTGTAGGCGGCACCCATTTTTGCCCCGTAGGTCAAGCTTAAAAGTCGGTTTGCATCGGCGTACAGCTCCACCATTGATACAAAAATCATAACGCCGGCGGAAAGCCCCATACTAAAAGCCAGAAATTTTGTGTTTGTCCTTTTGGAAAATAGTGCGATAAGGCTGCCGATACCGGTGGATAATCCGGCTACAAGGGTAAGGGATAAAGCGACTAAGACATCATTCATAAAACACCTCTTTGAGAAAAAAGTAAGGAGAGCCTAACTTTTCTTGTGTAATTATTATATGACAAAACTCCACAAAAGTAAATAGCAAATCGCTAAAGCAAACAAATATGACAGAATACCTATAAAATAACAAGAATACTATTGAAAACTATACCTCCATAGTGTATATTTATAGATGTTGGAACGATTAAATTTAAGCATATATAATGTATATAATAGTTGGAGTGTAAAAATGTTAGAACTTAAAAATATCAGCTACTCCGTCACAGATGACGGCAACAAGGACATATTGAAGAATGTGAGTCTTATAATAGACGAGCGTTTTGTGGTAATCACAGGGCCAAACGGCGGCGGAAAATCCACCCTTGCCAAGATAATCGCCGGAATAATCACCCCCACACAGGGGCAAATTTTCTTGGATGGCGTGGACATAACAAATCTGTCCATAACCGAAAGAGCCAATTTAGGGGTGAGCTTTGCCTTTCAGCAGCCGGTAAAATTCAAAGGGATAACTGTACACGATTTAATATCCCTTGCGGCAGGCAAGGAGACAAATGTGGGAAAAGCCTGCGAATATCTGTCGGAGGTGGGGCTGTGTGCACGGGATTATATAAACCGTGAGGTGAACGGCAGCCTGTCCGGAGGGGAATTAAAGCGAATTGAAATTGCTATGATACTTGCCCGAGGCACCAAGCTATCCATCTTTGACGAGCCGGAGGCGGGCATAGATTTGTGGAGCTTTAACAGCCTTACCAGAGTTTTCGAGGGTATGTATCGGAACATAAAGGGGAATATTTTGATAATCTCCCATCAGGAAAGAATTTTGAATATCGCAGATAAAATTGTGGTTATCGCCAATGGTGAGATACAAAAGGTTGGTACAAAAGAGGAAATTATGCCGGAAATTATGGCTGGCAACCAAATTTGTGACCAGATAAAATTGTAGAATTACACTCAAAAGGAGAGGGCATTATGAGTTTAAACAGTGTAGAAAAAGACTTGTTAGAGAAGGTAGCAGACCTTCACGACATACCCCAAGGGGCATATAACATCCGTGCCAACGGAGACAGTGCAGGCAGAAACACCACGGCTAACATCGACATTATAACCAAGACGGATTTCCCGGGGATAGATATAATCATCAAGCCGAACACGAAAAATGAGAGCGTACACATCCCTGTAATCATCAGCAAAACTGGTCATAGCGAGCTTGTGTACAACGATTTTTACATCGGGGAAAATTCCGATGTCACCATTGTGGCAGGGTGCGGCATACACAACACAGGGGATAAAGAGAGCCGCCACGATGGGATACACAGCTTTTTTGTGGGGAAAAATGCACGGGTTAAGTATGTGGAAAAGCACTATGGAGACGGTGACGGCACGGGCACACGAGTGATGAACCCCACCACCATTGTGGACATTGACACAAACGGATATATGGAGATGGAGACGGCACAAATCGGGGGCATTGACTCCACAAACCGTGTGACGAAAGCAAGGCTTGGCGAGGGTGCGACCTTGGTTATCGGCGAAAAGATTATGACCCACGGCACCCAAAATGCCACCACCAACTTTGAGGTGGATTTAAACGGAAAAAATTCCGGTGCTCATGTGGTGTCTCGCAGCGTGGCAAAGGAACATTCCACCCAGCTGTTTTTGTCCAAGGTGAATGGCAACAACGCCTGCAATGGCCACACGGAATGTGATGCCATTGTAATGGACTGTGCCAAGGTGTCGGCAATCCCCGAAATAATCGCAAACCACACCGATGCAAGCCTAATTCACGAGGCGGCAATAGGCAAAATAGCCGGAGAGCAGCTAATAAAGCTAATGACCCTAGGCCTTACAGAAAAACAGGCAGAGGAGCAAATTATAAACGGCTTTTTGAAGTAGAAATGAAGATAGAGAACGGTGGGTGAATACATTGCTGAAGGATTTGACAAACTCCCAATTGGACAGGCAGAATATACTCAATAATGACATTGCCATTGAGGAGATACGAAAAGCCTCGGAAATTGAGTGTGTTCTCTTTGAAGGCAAGCTATATTTTACCAAATATATGTTGGCGGAATTTTTCGCCGTTGATGTGCGAACCATCGAAAGATGTATGCGTGACAATGCAGACGAGCTGTTGCACAATGGGTATGAGCTAATAAAGGGCAGACGGCTAAAAGCCTTTATTCAGTTAATTAATGCTGATGCTCCCGACATTGATGTCGGGAGCATCAGCATTAAGACCTCACAGCTTGCAATTTTTGATTTTAAGGCATTTCTAAATATTGCAATGCTGCTTACAGAAAGTGAAAACGCAAGGGTTCTGCGCCAGCTAATGCTTGACATTGTGATTGACTTAATCAACCAAAAAACAGGCGGTGGTACTAAATATATCAACCAACGTGACAAGGATTTTGTGGGGGCGTATCTACAGGAGGGAAACTACCGCAAGGAGTTTACCGACGCTTTAAAGGATTATGTTGCCATGGGTAATATAAAATACAGTCTGTTTACAGATATGATTTACCAGAGTATCTTTAAGGAAAAGTCACGAGAGTATCGGGCAATTTTAAAGTTGCAGAGCAAGGATAGTGTGCGAGACACCCTGTATTCAGAGGTTTTAGACATTGTCGCCGCATATGAGTGTGGTCTAGCCGCTCTTATAAAGGAGCAATCGGAACAGCTGCACAGGCGGTTGACCAACTGGGAAATGACGGACATTTTCACAAGCTTTGAAAGCTTGCCCTTGTGGAAGCCCCTTATCTTTAGGGCACGCACCAAGATGGCAAGCCGAGATTTAGTGTTAAGAGACGCTTTTCACGCCCAACTGGAGGAGTATATTCGTCCTATGGAGGCAGAGGAATATCGACGATTTTTGGGAAGTGAAGGGGATGAAATTGACAAGCTGATGCAGGAAAATCGTGCCGTGCTCAAACGCTTAAAGGAGCGTGAGTGATATGGCTGATATCTGCTATATCACTATTTTGGATGCGGTTAATATACACAGGGAAACCATTAAAAACAGCGGCGGCGGTGCCTTGGGGCACTTTGATTTAGGGCGGCTTGAAAGCGTTTTGCAAAACATTCAAAATGATGAGTACTACCCCACCTTTGCCGACAAGCTTGCTCATCTGTTTTTTTGCACCTGTAAATTTCATTGCTTTGAGGACGGAAACAAAAGAATTGCCATAACCCTGTCTGCACATTTTCTGCTCATCAATGGCTATATGTCTGTAGCACGGACATTTTTGAGCGAGATGGAAAATATAAGCTATCATGTAGCCGCCGGAAAGATAGGCAAAGCATTGCTGCTTGAAATTATGAAATCTATCCTCAAGGGTCGATACGATGAAGATGAGGGGCTAAAGCTTGAAATTTATAATGCCATTTTATAAGCCGTCTTTATTTTGCTCTGCCGTCACGAAGGCTATGGCTTTGCCGCCCTCGTGGGAGAGGGACACATTGAAGGTTAGGTGTTTTTCCTCCACTATTTTTTTTGCTCTGCCGGTAAAATAAAAGTAGGGTTTGCCCCATTCGTCTCGCAAAACCTCCACCTCGTTTAGGGCAAAATGCCGCACACCTGTGCCAAGTGCCTTGGAAAAAGCCTCCTTTGCCCCATAGTTTGCGGCGAGAGACTGCACTTTAAAAGTGCCTGTGCAGAAAGCCTCCTTCTCATATTTTCCATAGACCATATCTATAAACCCCGAGTTTTCAAGGCTTTTTTCAATTCGGCTCACCGTGATGATATCCACGCCAATTCCATACATAAATTCGCCCTCCCTATTTTCTATTTATTATAATGTTTTTTTACAGCTATTGCAAATACTTTGGGTATATGCTATCATATTAAGGAATAAATTCTTTGAAGCGAGAAAAGTAGCCCCGACAGTTTTTGAAAAAGAGAGTGTTTTAAAGTTTGGTGAAAGAGACACAAGGACAGCGGCGGTGAAGTTCCCTTGCCAGAAGCTATGCTTAACGGCTTTTATTAGCCCTGTAGGCGTTGCCGTATGCCCTGCGTTAAAGGGTGTGGAGTGTTCGCTTTTTTTACAAAAGGAGCGGAAATTTGGGTGGTACCACGGAGAGCTTTTGCGTCTTCGTCCCTGTTAGTAAACAAGGGGCGAGGGCTTTTTTATTTTGCCCCATAATTAATTTTATCCCACACAGCACCAAAAAAATGTCTTGGGGTGTTGCCAAGGGGAGGACTTTATGTAGCCCCACAGAACAAAAATCGGTTTTTATGGCGCTGCTATAGGTAGCACTTGGGTTAGCACAGCGCAAGATTTTAACGAGAAAAAACAATTTTAAAAGGAGAAAAGATATGAAGGAACAGCTTGAAAATATTCGTGCCGCCACATTAAAACAGATTAGTGACGTGCACACCCTTGCAGAAATCGAGGACATTCGTGTTAAGATTTTAGGCAAAAAGGGGGAGGTAACCGCCATTTTAAAGCAGATGGGCAAGCTTACAAGCGAGGAGCGGCCTGTTATGGGTGCCTTGGCAAACGAGGTGCGTGAGGCGGTGGAAAACGCCATCGAAGCAAAGCTTGCAGAGCTAAACCAAGAGCTTTTACTCCGGCAGCTAGAGCAGGAGGAAATCGACATCACACTGCCCGGCAAAGAGTTCCCTATGGGAAAACGCCACCCTATTCAGCTTGTTTTGGACGAGTTGAAGGAGATATTTTTAGGCATGGGCTTTTCCGTTGCCTCAGGGCCTGAAATCGAGCTGGACGAGTACAACTTTGAGATGCTGAATATGCCAAAATCCCATCCTGCAAGAGACACGCAGGACACCTTTTACATCACAGAAAACGTGCTTTTACGCACCCAGACCAGCCCTGTTCAGGTACGCACTATGCTAAAGGAAAAACCGCCAATTCGCATTATTGCTCCGGGCAGAGTGTACCGTGCAGACGAGGTGGACGCCACCCACTCCCCCCTATTCCATCAAATTGAGGGGCTGGTAGTGGACGAAAATATCACCATGGCAGACCTTAAAGGCACACTGGAAATTTTCGTTAAAAAGCTTTACGGCGAGGACATACAGGTGCGTTTTCGCCCCCACCATTTTGCCTACACCGAGCCTTCCGCCGAGATGGATATGACCTGCTTTAAGTGCGGCGGCAAGGGCTGTCGTCTGTGCAAGGGCGAGGGCTGGATTGAAGTGCTGGGGGCTGGCATTGTAAACCCTGTGGTACTGGAAAAGTGCGGCATTGACAGCACCAAATATTCCGGCTTTGCCTTTGGCATGGGTCTGGAAAGGCTTACCATGAACCGCTACAACATTGACGATATGCGGCTGATGTACGAGAACGATATGCGTTTCTTGTCACAGTTTTAAGGGAGGAAAAAACAGATGGACGTATCATTAAATTGGCTTAAAGAATATGCACCCTTTGACTGCGGCGTGAGGCAATTCAGCGAGGCTATGACCATGTCGGGCACCAAGGTGGAGGTCTATTCCACCGAAAAGGACAGCATTAAAAACGTAGTAATCGGCAGGGTTTTATCCCTTGAAAAGCACCCCGACGCTGACAAATTGACGGTGTGCAGCATAGATGTAGGCAGCGAAACGCTCACCATTGTGACAGGGGCTGCAAACCTAAAGGTGGGGGATTTAATCCCTGTGGCACTGGACGGCTCGTCGCTGCCCTGTGGCAAGGAGATACACACAGGAGATTTGCGTGGGGTGACAAGCCACGGAATGTTGTGCTCTTTGTCGGAGCTGGGCTTTACTAAACACGATTTTCCAAACGCTGTGGAGGACGGCATAATGGTGCTGGACGAGGACTGTGCCCTTGGCACTCCTTGCGAAAAGGCACTGGGTATGGACGATTATATGGTGGAGTTTGAAATAACCCCCAACCGCCCCGACTGCCTGTCCGTTTTGGGTATAGCAAGGGAGGCGGCTGTCACCTTCAACGTGCCCTTTACCCCACCTGTCGCCACCTTGCCTAAAGGAACAGGGGATATAAATGAGCTGTTGAGCGTTAAGGTGACGGACGATAAACACTGTCTGCGGTACTGTGCCGGCATGATAAAAAATGTCCGTGTCAAGCCCTCTCCACGTTGGCTGAGAGAAAAATTGCGGCTGTGCGGCGTTCGCCCCATCAACAATATTGTGGACATCACAAACTATGTTATGCTGCTGTACGGACACCCAATGCACGCCTTTGACTATAAATATGTACAGGGCAGCAAAATCGAGGTGAGAATGGCTCGCCCCCAAGAAACCATACAAACCCTTGATGGGATTGAGCGTAAATTGAATGAAAATATGCTGGTTATAGCCGACGAAAAAGACCCTATCGCCTTGGCCGGAGTTATGGGTGGCGAACACTCGGGGGTCTATGAGGACACCAATATGGTGGTGTTTGAATCCGCCTGCTTTGACGGGCCTAAGGTTCGCTATGCAAGCCGCACCTTAGGGCTTCGGACCGAGGCATCGGGCAAGTTTGAAAAGGGCTTAAACCCCGAAAACTGCTCGGCGGCACTTGCCATGGCTATGGAGCTGGTGGTGGAGCTTGACGCCGGTGACATTATCGGCGGCACAATAGACGTTTACACACAGCCACGCACGGTACGCACTGTGCCCTTTGATGTGGCGAGGATAAACAAAATTTTAGGCACGTCCCTGTCAAGAAAAGCCATGGAGGACATTTTAATCCCACTGGATTTTGCCATTGACGGCGACAATGTGACGGTGCCAACCCACCGCTATGACATTGCCAAGGACGCACTGACACAGTACAATGATTTGGCGGAGGAGATTGCACGAATTTACGGCTACAACAAGCTGCCTGCCACCATTATGAAGGGCAGCGCCACCGCACGTCCCACCCCTCGTCAAGGCTTTACCCAAAATATGGTCAAGGCACTTTTGGGGCTGGGCTTTTACGAAATTGAGACTTTCTCCTTCTATTCCCCCAAGAATTTTGACCTTTTAAATCTGCCACTTGACAGCGATTTGCGAAACCCTGTGGTGATAAGCAACCCTCTTGGGGAGGACACCTCCATTATGAGAACCACCGCCATCGCCTCTATGATGAACGTGGTGCAAAGAAACTACAACTCTCGCCATGACAGCGTGGCTCTGTTTGAAAACGCCACGGAATACCGTGTGGTAACAGGGCAGGAGCTGCCCCAGGAGCTGGATAAATTCATTATGGCGTGTTACGGCGAGGACAAGGATTTCTTCTTTATAAAGGGAGCACTGGAAAAAATTCTGTGGAGCTTTAACATAGAGGATGTAAAATTTGTCCGCCGCACCCAAAATAGCACCTACCATCCGGGCAGATGTGCAGATGTGCTTATTGGGGAGGATATAATCGCCACAATAGGTGAATTGCACCCAACTGTGCTGAACAATTACGGCATAAAAGCCAAGGTGTGCGTGTGCGACATTGACGCCGACAAGCTGTTTTGCCATCTTGGGGCGGTAAAGCAGTACAAGACCTTGGCACGTTTTCCGGCTATGACACGAGACATCGCCTTGGTGTGCGATATGCACGTTAGCAGCGGAGAAATTATCGACATTATAAAGGCAAGCTGCGGCACTCACCTTGAAAGTGTCAAGCTGTTTGACGTGTACACAGGCGACCGTTTGGAAAGCGGCAAAAAGAGCCTTGCCTATTCCTTAGTGCTCCGTGACCAAAATGCCACCTTGACGGATAGTATCGCCGATGAATGTATGGGGAGAATTTTGGCTAATTTAGAGAAAATAGGGATATTTTTAAGAAGATAGTATATTTCTATTGAATTAATTGCAAAATTAATGTACAATATAGAATAGAATATAAGGAGGGGTGTAGGATGAGTGACGCAACAGCAGTATTTTCGGTGTATAGCGAAAAGGATGAAGAGATAAAACAAATTCTAAAGGAAGTGTATGACGCACTGAGTGAAAAGGGCTACAACCCTATTAATCAGATTGTTGGTTACATTCTTTCGGAGGATCCAACCTACATCACTACACATCAGGGTGCGAGAAACAAGATACGCAAGCTGGACAGGGACGATATTTTGCAGAGCCTTGTCAAAAGTTATCTTGCTTGATTTTGCCCGAGTAATTTAAAGGAGGTAATCCCCAATGGACACTCAAGTGACCTATAAAGGACTGCCACTTGTCAGAAGTAATGATGAAATTTATTATGGTGACCCGGCAAAGGAATACATTGTGTATTTAAAGATTATCAGCACAAAGCAAGTGGACGGCAAGGACGTAGCCGACAAGGTGCACGTTTCTCTGGTATCCACCGATACCACCCTTGATATGATGCAAAGAATGAAAAAGCAAGGGGTAAAAGAGGGGCTGTACAGTGCACTGGATGTAGGTGCAGTATGGCTGCAAAGCACATTGAACCAATAAAACAATAGAAAAAACCGAGGCTCTAAGGAGTCTCGGTTTTTGGTTTGTATGAAATATGTATCTATATGTGCGAGGTGGGGCGGGGTATCGGGAGGATGTGGGCGGTTAACCCGACAATGTGGCGGAAAACGGACGTTGTGGGGGGATAACGGGACGATGTGGGCATCGTCCCCTACAGGACGTGGTCGGTTATCGTGAGGATGTGGCGGATATCCCGACAATGGTGTCGGTTAACCGGACAATGTGGGCGGGTAACCGGACGTTGTGGCGGTTAACCGGACGATGTAGGCATCGTCCCCTACAGGACGTGGTCGGTTATCGTGAGGATGTGGGCGGTTATTTAATTATCGTCAACAAAGGTATGGCATATTTGCAAATCCGTTGTTCTGATAA
>JAVWUR010000045.1:0-15924 GCA_036667055.1 Oscillospiraceae bacterium | reverse complement strand
AAATCAGAACAAGGTGGAGTGGGAAAACCGCATAAACACCTCCGCCGGTGTGAAGATTATCCACTGCACCTGCGGAATTACCTGTGTGGACGGAGACTATCTGCTGGACATTGTGGAGATGGATATTACCGAAAGCAAGCTTTTGCGCACACAGCTTCAAAAGGCAAACAACCGCTTGCAGGCGATGGTGGATAAGGTTCCCGCCGGCATTGCGGTGTACGAGGTCGCCATGCCCGACATGGCAAGATATATGTTCTCCAACGAGGGTCTAGCTAGGCTTTTAGGCTATGACAAGGAGGAGATGGCGTTGGCGCTGTCGGTAGAGCCTTTTGCCAAGGTTCACCCCGAGGACATAGGTATGCTCATGGAAAAGATAGGTATTTCCATTCAAAATGTCATGGACTTTTCCGCTACCTGTAGAATACTCCATAAAAATGGACACTACCACTGGGTGGCAATAAGGGCGAATGTCATTGAGCAGGAGGGGGAAAAGCTGGTTTTTTACGTCTCCTTTTCCGATGTGGACTCGTGGAAGGAGCGCTCGGACAAGGACGCTCTCACCGGGCTTTACAACCGTCAGGCAATTTCGGAATGTGCCAACCGCCACTTTGAACATGACTGCACCGCAAGAGGGGCGATGTTCATGCTGGACATAGATAATTTCAAGGGGGTAAATGACAATTTCGGCCATGATTTTGGGGACAAGGTGCTGGTGGAAATTGCGGAAAAGCTGCGGAAGATTTTCCGCTCTCAGGACATTATCAGCCGCATTGGTGGGGACGAATTTTGCATTTTTATACTGAATGATGTGAGCGGTGACATACTTAGCGACAGGGCAGAAAAGGTGATAAAGGCTGTCCATCGCCAATATTCCAACTGGCGGTGCAATGTGGAAATATCTGTGAGCATAGGTATTGCGGTAGCACCACGAAATGGAGAGGATTTTCAGTCGCTGTACAAAAGCGCCGATGACGCCATGTATCTTGCGAAAAATTCCGGCAAAAACAACTACTTTATCGCAAAATAACCGTCCTTTGGTCTTGTAAAAAATCAAATAGCCGCCCCCACACAGCAAAAGGCGCTAAGCCTAGCTTGTGTGGGGGCGGTTTTTTTGTCGCCGTTATATTTTTTTCTTTTTTGTTAAAAGTTTTCTTTATTTAAAAGGACATTCACCGACCAGCCCAGTGCCCCCAGCACTAAAAGGGCAATCCCTGCGGTTTTCACCATAGGTGGCAGTGCGTCAAGCTTTGAGAGTGCCCCACCGATATTCACAACTATTCCCCCATCGTCTATTCGGGGCAGCCCCACCATCACAATGAAAAACCCAAAGTACAGCACCGCTAGGCCCTTAGCCCCAAACCGCACAATCACCCCTGCACAAAACAGTGCCAAGGCTATGGCGGCAAGAACTGTGAGGGCAATCCCTGAGATGTTGCCAAGGTAATCGGTGAGAATTTCCGCATCCGCCGCAAAGCCGCTAAACATTATGCGGTAGACACATCTCTCGAAAAATTTTGCGGTCAATAGCACCATGCCCAGCACAAGCCCCACCAAAAGCTGCACCGCCGCCGTGCCTACAAGTGCATTTCTTCGGGAGATGCTAAACTTCACCATATTTTTGTAGCCATCGGTAAAGCTCGCCACCGCCGACAGCAGCAGCCCTACCCACCCAAACATTGCAAAGAGCAGTGTGCCTAAGCTTATATAGGTGTTCTCGTGGGCGAAGGTCATCACGCAGATAACTATTGAAAACCCTGCCACAAACCCTGCCACACCCAGTGCCAAGGGCAGCCAAAGGTATCGCTTAAAGCTGCCGATACCAATTCTTTTTAAAGAATTTATCTCCATAATTTTAATCTCCTAGCTTCTGATTTCGATGTTTTTCAGCACCTGTCGGTTGACACAGTACAGCCCCAGCCCACAGATGGCAACCACTGCCGTCACAAGGGGTGACACCGCCATAGGTATAAGATGAGCCATGGAAAAATCTGCCACACCGTCCAGCTTTATAATCGCTGTTCCGACCATAAATATCCCACCCATGAAAAGCACCATTACGCTCACTACATAGATTGCAAAGCCCAGTTTTCCAAGCTTTAAAAACAACATTCCATAAAAATCTCCAAGACAGCACAGAGCCATACTCATTATAAACATCATCCCTGCACCACCCAATGTGCCCCCCACACAGTCACGGCTGGCAGGTAGTAGAGCGAACGCCACCGCTGACAGTGCCGCCCAAATCACCTTGTTCATCATTAGGGTATTCTGAAAATTTTTGCGAGTTATGCTAAAGCCCACAAAGTTTTTAAAGTAGGTGCTTATCCAGCCTATCCCGTTAAATATCCCTGTGCAGAACACCATCAAAAATGTCATATCCCACAGGCTAAAGCTGTAATCTAACACCTTAAACCACACACAGCAAACTGCCACCGCCGGAACGCCCACATACACCTGCAATGCCATATAGTGAGCCACATATCTGCCCCCACGTTTTAATGCGTTGTCCATATTTTCCCCCTTTATAAAAGCTGCATAAGCAGTTTTTGCAAGCTTGCCTGCGACACATCAAAGTTGTATTTTTGCACATCTGTTTTGAAGGCTTCAAGGCTGTCCACCTCTACGCAGATGGTTTTGTTTTTTAATAGGCTCTCGGAATGTACCACCTTGTACCCCTTGGAAAACTCGTCGATATCGCTGTCCTTGCCGCTCACTATGCGGTAGTGCCCCAGCAGCCCCTCCAAGCTTTCATTTTTTAACACGCCGCCGTCCTTTAGTATTATCACGTCCTCCACAATGCCGGAAACCTCGTCGATTATGTGGGTGGAAATTACAAAGGTACGCTGAGTGTTTGCGTATTCCTCCGCCAAAAGCTTGTAGAATTTATCCCGCATAAACACATCAAGACCTGCCACCGGCTCGTCGATAAAGGTCATGGGGGCTTTGGAAGCTAGGGCTATCACTATGGTGAGTGCCGACAGCATACCCTTTGACAGCTTGCTTATACGGCTCTTTGGCTCGAGATTAAACTCTGCTATCAAGCGTCCGGCGTAGTCGTTGTCCCAGTATTTAAAAAGGCACTGTGCCAGCTTTAAAACCTCCTTGACCTTTCGTGAGTCCTGTCCAAAAAGGGTTATGGGGTTTATTTCACGAGAAAAGCATATTTCGTCTAATGCCCTTTGGTTTTGCCATACGCTCTCGCTATCCACCGTCACACCGCCGCCGTCCGAGGGGTTTTGCCCCGAAATTATCCCCAGCAGGGTTGTTTTGCCTATGCCGTTTCTCCCAAAAAGCCCATATACTTTGTGCGGCTCTAAGGTGAATGTAACCCCTGTAAGCACCGGCTTTTTTGAATAGCTTTTAGTTATATCCTTACATATTAATGTGCTCATTTTTTCTCCTCCAGTATGAGCTTTATCAGCTCCTGTCTTGAAATCCCCAAGTTTGCCGCCTCCTGTAACATAGGCTGCAAAAACTCCCCTTTAAACTCCGCCTTGCGTTTTGCCAAGATTTTTTCCTTTGCATTTTGGGTGACAAACATCCCCACCCCCCGTTTTTTATAGAGGATATCCTCTGTGAACAACAGGTTTATCCCCTTTGCCGCCGTGTTGGGGTTTATGCCATAGGCGGCGGAAATTTCGTTGGTGGAAAGTGACCGTTCCCCCTCCTGCACCACATCTCGCAGTATGTCATTTTCAATCAGCTGTGCCACCTGCAAAAATATGGGCTTTTCACTGCCAAAATCAATTGCCAATTTTTCCTCACCCCTGCCTTCCATAGTTACCTACTTGACTAAGTAACTATAGTATACCCTCCCCCTCACCCCTTGTCAAGGGGTTTTTGCAAAAAAAAATAGAGGGCACTTTAAAATGCCCCCCAAGCTTTAGAAAAACAGATGCTCTGTCAAGATTTTCACCCCTATTGCCACCAGAATTATCCCACCGGCAAGCTCCGCCTTTTTTTCATATCGGCTGCCGAATTTGTTGCCGATTATCACCCCTATAAAGGACAATGCAAAGGTGACGACCCCGATTAAAACCACCGACAGCACTATGTCCGTGTCGGGGAGCAGTGCAAAGGTTATCCCCACCGCCAGTGCGTCTATGCTTGTGGCAATCGCCAAAATAAACAGCTCTTTTATGGACAATATGTCGGCACATTCTCCACGGCACTCCTCCTTTTGGCGGCTCTCATAAATCATCTTGCCTCCGATTATCAAAAGCAGTACAAATGCCACCCAATGGTCAAAGGCGGTTATGTAGCTTTCAAATTGAGTGCCTAAAACCCAGCCGATAAAGGGCATAAGCCCCTGAAATCCCCCAAAAAACACTGCGATTAAAAAGCAGTTTTTATAGCTGGGTTTTGTCATATTAAGCCCCTTGCACACCGCCACCGCAAAGGCGTCCATAGACAGCCCCACTGCGATAAACACAAGCTCTGCAACTCCCATAATAGTCTCCTTAATGTATATAATTTAATAGGTAAATATACACTTTTTTCCCCTTGCTGTCAAGGCAAATTTACCCTTTATGTTGTAATTACCTTAAAGTTTTGCTATAATTGAGGGCGACAAAACTTACACACATCACAAAAATTTATTTACAAAGGGCGATTTATGGAAAAAGAAGTGCCGCTTTACCGAACAGTCTACCACAAAATTGTTGACCGCATTTTATCGGGGGCTTTCCCCACAGGGTATCAGCTTTCCTCTATGCAGAATATCACCGCACGGTATGACGTGGGCTACACTAGCTTACGTCACGCTTTTCGTCTGTTAAAGGAGGACGGCTTTATCGAGATGGAGGAAAGAAAACGCCCCCTTGTCATCTTCGACCCTAGCGACCCGAAATGTGCGGCGGTTCGCCGCCGAGTGTTTATGCAAAGGATGGGTGCTCAGCTGGATTGCTACCGAGCACTACCCAACATAATACCCGGTATGGCGGTGCAGGGGGCAAAAAATGCCGACCCCGCTCTTATAGAAAAGCTGACGTGCCTTGTTCGGGACAGTGCCCCTGCCACCAATCGCAACGAATTGTTAAACGAGGTTCACCGCTATGTTAAGGTGCTCCTTGACAGCACGGGCAATGGTCTTGTGCAGGATTTATTTTTCCAGATTTTGGGCTTTGATATGCTGCGCAGCACCGTGGTTGACTGCGCCCCTCTTATGTCGGGAGAGCAGGAGGCGGTGACAAGCTTTTTAAACCATCTCACCCTGCTTATCCGTGACGGACAGCACCCACAGCTTCACACCCTGCTTTTTTTGTGCTATCAGCAGGCGTATTTTGAGCTGTCACGAGAATTTTCCGCCCTGCCTATAGACAGCGATATAGAGCCTATGGCGTTTAAATGGCTGGTACACCAATCCCCCATGCCGCTGTACCACCGTGTGGCTTATGACCTTTTGCGTATGGCACAATCGGAAGGGTTTGTCCCCGGAGATTTTTTCCCATCGGAGGGTGCTCTTATGGAAAGGTACGCCGTTTCGGGGGTGACTGTTCGCACCGCCCTTGCCTTTTTAAGCAGCTTGGGGTTTGCACAGGCGGTGAATGGGGTGGGGACAAAATTCATTTCGGAATATCAATTTTCCCCTCAAAAGGAGGCATATCTAAAGGAATATTTTGAGGCTTTGGAAATCCTTTCCTCATGTAGCCGTGCCTTTGCCATCTCCGCCTGCGACAATTGCACCCACGAGGATATCTCACAGCTAAAACTGGAAATGGAACAGTATCGAAACCACAACGGGCTATTGGTGTTTTTGATAAAATATTTCTTGAACACCCTTTCCTCCCCTGCATTGGGGCACATATTTGACCAATTGGAAAGCCGATTGATTTTCGGCATATTTATAAATGACATACAGCATGGCGAGCGGCAGAAGGCTTACCTTGAGAATATGCACACCGCCGCCCTTAAATGCTTAGACCAGCTGGAAAAGCGCAACATTGAAGAGTTCACCGCACAATTTTCCGAGCTTTTTGACGGCACCTATCGCTCCTCCAAGGCACGTTTAGAGCTTTTACAGCAAGCCGCCACCGAGGAAACTGCCCCTAAAAGGGACTAGGCAGCTATTATTTCATAGCTTTGTGGCATAATAGGTTTATGACATAATATCTTTGTGCCGTAATAGCTTTGTGCCGTAATATCTTTGTGCCATAATATCTTTGTGGCATACTAGCTTTATGCCAGTGCCCTTGTTGGCAGCCGCCAAGGTTTCCCCCCCCTTCGCTTTTAAAAGGACTTGCCTATGAAAAAACTTATATCCCAATGCATCGCCCTTGGCACCGAAATAGATAACCTATTGCAGGACTATAATATTCACGCTTACGCTGCACAGGCGGCGTACTTTGTTATGCTCTCGGGGATACCGGTGGTTATGCTTGCCATCATCTTTGTAGGGGCGTTTATCCCTTTGGATATGCCATGGGTCAACTCTTTTTTACAACAGTTTGTCCCTGTGAGTCTCCACGGTGTAGCCGCAAAGGTTTTAGACGATATCTTCAACCGCTCCAACATTCCCTTGGCATCGGTCACCACCATTTTTCTTTTGTGGGCAGGGTCAAAGGGTGTTCGCAGTATCGCCTATGGAATACAGAACATCTACGACAGCCCAGCGGAGCACGGCTATATAAAAACCGTTTTCTACTCTCTTTTTTATGTGATAATTTTCATAGTGACTGTAACCTTATCCATTGTGATTTTGGTGTTCGCCTACCCCCTTGAAACCTTTGTGCGCTCGGTGTTAAAGGGTCGGGGAACCTTGCTTTTAACGGTGATAAACCTTAGAAGCATCATCTTTTTTGTGTCCCTCACCTTTCTGTTTGCCATCGCATACAAGACCTTGGCTAAAAGCGATATCAGCTTTTTCCGTCAGCTGCCCGGTGCTGCCATCGCCTCGGGGGGCTGGCTTATATTCTCCTTTGGTTACTCTATATATATCAATTATTTTTCAAGCTATGCCTCACTTTACGGCTCTTTAGGGGCGCTAATGCTCTTTATGCTGTGGCTGTATATGTGCATGAACATTCTTTTGGTGGGGGCACTTATCAACAAGCTGCGTGATATGCGCCAATAAAACCGCCCTCTGCCCTCCCATCCCCACATATTTTACCTTGCCCCCCTACCCAAGACGGTAAAAATGGCAAAAAAATAGCCGTATACCCATAAAGTATACGGTGAAATTTCGGCAGGGCTTTGCTATTTCTCCCCAAAAAGATTGAACCTAAACAGCTTTGTCTCGTCCTCGGCGCTGGAACATTCAATCCTTGCATGGGTCACTCGGGCACCCTCGATAAGCTTTGTAAAGCCAATTAGCTGACAGAGCTTGCTTTTGAGATTTAATCGGTCACCCTCGTCGGTCACAAGATAAACCTCTCCCACACATTCATTGATAATGTTGTTAAAATCCGTAAAATTAAAATCGTGCATATCTAAGCTTGTCATACGCAGTACCTCCATAAAATATTAAAAACTATTGTTTTCATTATTATTATATCCACTTAATCGGGTAATGTCAAACAAAATTTGGTGCATATTTTTGTACATTTCGTACATACTCCCCTCCCTTTAGACGGCTAAATATGGGGTTATTTTTTTTGCTTTATCTATATACAAAACCCCATAAAGATGATAGAATGGGAGCTGTATTAACATATAAAAGGTTAAGTAAGTGAGGTTTATAAGTGAAAAGTAAATGTACCCTAAAAAGCTTCGCAATAGATATCCTATGCGATTTTACAGGTTCGCTGTGCTACACCATCGCCATCTACTCCTTCATTCGCAGTGCCGGCTTTGCCACAGGCGGGGTGAGTGGGCTTGCCCTTGTGATAAACTACCTGACAAAGCTGCCGGTGGGCATGGTGACGCTGGCGCTAAACATTCCGGTAATCGCCATCAGCTACTCGGTTTTAGGTAAAAAGTTTTTGATTAAAAGCTTGAAAACCATGGTGATTTTGTCCTTTTGTCTTGACTACATAGGCCCCCATCTGCCACAGTATCAGGGGGAAACCATCCTAGCGGCAATCTGCGCCGGCGTATTTATCGGGCTTGCCTTGGTGATTATATATATGCGTGGCTCCTCTACCGGCGGCGGCGATTTTCTTATACTTTCCGTGCGCAAAAAGCTGCCCCATCTGTCCATTGGCAACATCTCGGTGGCAATTGACGGGGTGATTTTGATAATCGGCGGCATCGCCTTTCAAGATATAAACGCCACACTGTACGGAGTGGTTGCGGCCTTTATTGCCACTAGAGTTTTGGACGCTATAATGTACGGCTCCAGCAGCGGAAAGATGCTCTTTATCGTAACCGATGATGGCGAGGCGGTGTCCAAGGCGATTTTTAATTCCGTTAAGCGTGGCAGCACAATAGCAGACATTCGTGGCTCCTATGCGGGGCAGCCACGGCAGCTAGTGCTTAGCGCCATGAGCAAAAGCCAAGTATTTACCGCCCGTAAGGCAGCGCACGGAGCGGACGAAAATTCCTTTACAATGGTAACCCCAACAGATAATGTGTTTGGGTTAGGGTTTGCAGACCCACGTGATGACTGATGAATGATAATATTATTTTTGTGCCTATGCTAATATTTAACCTTATAAGCTTTGTTATGTTTGGGCTGGACAAGCGCCTTGCAGTGAAGGGACACTGGAGAATACGGGAAAAGGATTTGCTTTTAGCCAGCCTTTTCGGTGGGTTTGGCGCTGGGCTTGGAATGTGGCTCTTTCACCACAAAACCCGAAAACCCAAGTTTTACATAACCGTGCCTGTGTTCGGCGTATTGAATATGGCGGCAATCTGGGCGGCAGTTTTATAGAAAATTAATAGTGGCACAACACAAAGGTCTGATCTCTCCTTTTGGGAGAAATCAGACCTTTGCTGTGTTTTTTAGGTGACTTTTACTGCACCTTTTAGTTGTTTTCAAACGGAAAAATCACAATTCGCTCCACAGCGTCTACGTTTTCTTCAAAGGCGCTCCACCTTGTGTAGCCGATGCGATCTTTGGTTTTTACCAGCAAAAAGCATCTGTCTGTGCCAATATTTTTTATCGTCACATGGGCGCTACCCAGCTCTTTTTTTATTATATCACGGAGCTGTGCCGAGCTAAGACCCTCATCTTTTTTAAAGAACAGCATTGTGTTAAAGGCTTTGCCGTCTATCTCTATCTTCATGCTGTCCAAGCTGCAAATTTTCATTGTGTCCTCAGAGAAAACATTTCCACTTATGCTATGGCTGTAACCATAGTCGGAGCTTGCCACCAGATTAAAACATATTTTTTCTTGATCTTTGGAGGAGATTTTGTTGTGGGGTGCCTGCAAGTTTTCATGAATTATTATGCTTTTTGGGCAAAGATACCCTTTAAAGCTATCCAGCCACTGCGCCGAAAATTCTTCGCTGCACAGATATGGATTTATCCCTAAATTTATTGTGCAGTCCATTACCTTTTCACACACTGCCTGCCGCACTACCTTTGCTAAATTTACAGCACTTTTCATCTTTTAATTACTCTTTTAGGCATCCTTTAATGTTATTTAATTTAATTCAAAGCCCTCGGGGAACGGGTCGTCCGGATCGATGTAGAAGGTACAGGTGCCTGTCACATAAGCGCACCCGCTGACCTCTGGGATTATCGCCGGTATTCCGCACACCTCTGCCTCATCTAAAATTTGGCAATGGAACAGGCTGCCTATAATGCTCTCGTGGATAAAGGTATCTCCCTTTTTCAGTTTCCCTTGGGAGTACAAAAGCGCCATCTTTGCCGAGGTGCCTGTGCCGCAAGGTGAGCGGTCGATGGCACAGGGGGGTATTACCACTGCGTTTTTAATGTGCAGTGAATTTTCTATAGGTGCATCCGGCTCATCGGAAAATTCAATGTGTGTTACCTTGTTTATAAAGGGCATCTCGGGATGGCACACCTTGACCTGCTCGTTGAGATATTTTTTGATGATAAGCCCTCTTTTAATAATTTCCTTGGCGTTTTCCGGACAGATTTTAAGCCCTACTGCGCTGGAGGGAAGTATGCCATAGACGTTTCCGCCGTATGCGATATTCATGTTTATATCGCCGTATTCTTGGGTTTTCAGCACTACATCCTTTTCCATAACAAAGGCAGGAGCATTTGCGAAGGTCACTCGTTTTGCCACGCCGTCCTTCACCTCCACCTTTACCTTAACTAGCCCTGCGGCAGTGTCCAAGGTGATGTAGGTGTATGGCTCGGTCACGGTAACTAGCCCCTGTTCCACCAGCGTTGTGGAAACTCCGATGGTGTCATGGCCGCACATTGGCATCCAGCCACCCACCTCGAAATACAAAACGCCCACATCTGCGGACTTGTCACATGGAGGTGTTATCACCGTGCCCGACATAACGTCGTTGCCTCTAGGCTCAAAGCAAAGCGCTTTTCTCACCCAGTCCATATTCTCCATCATATATACCATTTTTTCCTTCATGGTATCACCGGGTACTACCGGCAAGCCCCCTACAATTGTTCTGGTAGGCTCGCCCTCTGTGTGGGTATCCACGGTTTGAAATGCTCGTTTAATTCTCATGGGTCTATATTCCTTTCGACTTTATTCGACTTTATTCGATTTTGCTTGATTTATTCCGGTTATTCGGATTGTCTTTTTTATCCCTTAAGCCAGCCCAAACAGCCGTGGCAGTGTAAGAGAAACCGCCGGCACATATGTCACAAGCATTAGCACGAACAGTACCGCCGCCGTAAAGGGCAGTGAGGCTTTTATGGTCTTTTCAAAGGACACCTTACCTATATTGGAGGCGGTGAACAGACACACCCCAACAGGTGGTGTTGCAAGCCCGATAACAAGGTTTAAGCAGATGATAAGTCCCACTTGAATTGGGTGTATTCCCATGGCTATCATGGCAGGGCTTAGTACAGGAGCTATCAGCATAACCGCCGGAGCACAGTCCATAAACATACCCACTACCAGCAGCGCCATATTTATAACTATCAGCTTTGCCCAAACCGGCATTGCAAGTGCAACAAGCCCAGCTGTAAGGCTCTGTGTGATTTGCTCGGAGGCGATAACCCAGCCGAACAGGTAGCAAGCGCCCACTATCAGCATAACTGCACCGCTGTCGATGGAGGCATCAACCAGCGCCTTCCACAGCTCCTTGAGGTTTATTGATTTATAGATAACCGCCAGTATCAGTGCATAAAGGCAAGCGATTGCCGACGCTTCCGTTGGGGTGAAAAATCCGCCGACTATACCCACTATAATAACTACCGGCAAGCCAAGGGAGGGCAGACTGCGCCAGATGGTAACCGCCGCTTCCTTTAAAGAGGGGCGTGGCATCTTGGGATAGTTGCGCTTTAAAGCGTAGATATACACAACGACCATCATGCAAAGACCCATCAATATTCCGGGGAGATACCCTGCCAAAAACAAGTCTCCAATGGAGGTTTTGACCGCTGCGCCGTATATGACCAGCGTCAAGCTTGGGGGGATTATAGGTGCGCAGGTGGAGGCAACTGCCGTAAGCCCTGCTGCAAATTCCGGCTCATAGCCTTGCTCTTTCATAGCTGGAATCATAAGAGAGCCAACTGCGGAGGTGCCCGCAACGCCCGAGCCTGTTATGCCGCCAAAAAGCATACTCACCATTACGTTTACCATGGCAAGACCGCCTCTTATATGCCCTACCATAACTTGGGCGCAGTCCACTAGGCGCTTGGTTATTCCCCCACGGTTCATGATGTTGCCTGCTAGAATAAAGAAAGGCAGACAGATCATGGTGAAGGAGCTAACCCCTCTTGTGATACGCTGTGGAATAATCATCCAGGACACATCTCCTGTGGTAAATGCATAGGCGACGGTAGAAAGTATAAGTACAAATGTGATGGGAACGCCTATGACTAAAAGCAATGCGAAAGAAACAAATAATATCCAGGTCATATCCTTGCGCCTCCTATATGTTCTCGGGAACTTCTATTTCCCCGATAAAAATTAACTCCAAAAGCTGTACCGTTGCGTGGTAAATCATCATGGCACAGCCAAGGGGAACGGATATGTAAATCATAAGCATTGAGTAGTGAATTGTAACTGCATATTGTGTGGACTGAGACAGCATAAACTGAAAGCCCGTTATGCCGAAAAGCACCATTGTTCCTATGAGGAAAAGATATGCTACTATCTGAACTCCACGTTTAATTTTATGGGGCAGCTTGTTCACTACAACGTCTACGCCGATGTGCCCTAAATATTTTGTGGCAACCGCCGAGCCTATCATTGTCTGCCATATGAACAGGTGGATGGACAATTCCTCCACCCATGTGAAGTTGAAGTTGAAAAACAACCGCACCAACACCTGAGCTATAACTATCACCGTAAGCACCGCACACAGTATGCCCAATAATATCTTACTGGCGGCATTCATTTTGTCGCCGAATTTTTTTAGGCTGTTTACAGTATTAACCATTTTTTTCTCCTAACTTATCCTTAGCTTATTTCCCTTTTTGCGGACTGTATTAGTTGTCCTTCAACGCCTTAATTTCCTCTACAATAGGCTTCCACTCGGGGTTTTTGCCTAGGTATTTTTCATATACAGGCTGAACTGCCGCTTCCCATTTGTCCAAATCCTTAGGGTAGGTAAGCTCAAATTTGCCCTGTGCTGCTAATTCCTCTGCCAATTTTGTCTCGGTGTCCCAGCATTGTTTTCTCTGATAGATGCCTGCTTCTTTAACACATTCTTTTATTAGCTTTTGGTCTTCCGGTGTAAGGGAATCCCAGAATTTTTCGCCGCCGATAACTGCGCCTGCGGAGTAGTAGTGTCTAGAAAAGTTTACATATTTGCACAGCTCTAGGTAGCCAACGGAGTTTGCACACAGCACGCCGTTATCCTGTCCCTGTACAACGCCTGTCTGCAAGCTGTTGTAGATTTCGCCGGAGGGCAGTGCTATTGGAATAGCGCCAAGTGCCTTATAGATATCTGTACATACTTCATTTACCGGAACACGTATCTTTGTGCCCTTCAAATCTTCCAGTGTTGCGATTTTCTTGTCGGCGGTTGTGACTGCTCTCCAGCCGTCCTCGTGGAACCCAAGGCCTACAAGACCCGGAACGTCGCTTATGCTCTGCAAGATTTTTTCTCCCACCTCGCTATCGAAAACTCTGTTGATATGATCCATATCCTCAAATAGGAAGGGTAAATCAAAGATGTTAACTATAGGTGCAAAGCCGCCGATGCTGCCTGCAAATAGGAACGCCATATCAAGATTGCCTGCTTGGCACATCTCTGCTTCCTCTATCTCGTCGGTGGTGAGGGTACTTGCAAAAACTGTTGCGGTAATTCTGCCGCCGGATTTTTCTTCGATCAAGCGTTTAAACTCCTGTGCGCCGATATCGTATGGGCCGTCCACACCTGTTGCGTGAGAAACACGGATGTTAATTTTGCCTGTGGCGTCTGCATCGCCCTTTGGTTTTGCTGCGCCGCCGCCCTGACAGGCTGTCATAAACAGACACGCCGCTGCAAGTGCTACGCATAGTACTTTTTTAAGATTTTTCATAAAAATTTCCTTTCTTTTGGTCGCCGCATATATTCTGCGAATATTTTTACGGCATAAGCTTTGCCTCGTTTTTAACTCACCTACATGATACCACGAACTTTTGACCATAAAAACCACCTTTAGTTTATAATGTTTTGTACAAAATATCCTAATTTGTATACAAAAATATCCAAAAGTATACTATATTACATTTTTTATCAAAGTTATCCCCCCTATTTTATCCTAAAGTTGTACATTTCTACAATTGACGGCAAAATATATATATGTTAAACTAATGATATCTACAAAATGTTTTGTTAAATTGTTTATAGTTTTATCTATGTTGCCGAACTTTCCCCTAATACACAGCATTATCACTTTTAAAAAGGAGCAATTTCAAGATGTTTAACCGTGATTTTCCCATTGATGATGTAAACCAAATAATTGCCGACCTGTATGATGACACCGTGGCGCTGCCCGAAAGAATGGACGCTTTTTTCCATGCGCTGGACAATATCATCTACTTTGAAAAGGCAAATTTTTTGTTTTACGAGAAATCTGTAGACAGCTATAAAACCCATTCCTTTTACACCGTCAACTGGACAGATACTCAAAAGAATGATTATCAAAGCCACTTTTGTTCCTTTGATGACGTGTTGCCCATCCTTGATTCGGACAAGAGCGTGACCTTTTTAACCAGTCAGCTCTTTAACCCCGATGTGCGCAAAAGCTCTAAATACTTTAAAGAATTTTTGCTGCCCATGGGTCTGCACGACTCCTTGGAGACTAACTTTTCCGTAAAAAACAGCAACTTGAGGGGAATTTTTTCCATCCACCGTCCGGCGGACAAGCTGGCTTTTTCCAATGATGAGCTGAACATGATGAAGCTTTTTCAGCCCCATTTTTGCCATATATTTAAAGACTATGGCAACGATATTGACCTGTTTAAAATTTTGCAGGTGATGGAGCCCCACAATGGGGTGGGGATGTGTTTTTTTGATAAAAAATTCAATATGGTGCGGTACAACTCCGCCTTTGAAAGCCTATTAGGGCAAAAAGGTGTGCGGGATTTACACAACAACCCCATAACAAATAAAATCCGCTTTTTGTGCAACCGCTTGGAGACGGACACCCATATTTTAGGCAAATCTCTTGAATATAAGATGGACGATTGTCCCATATACCTAGAGGTGAGCAAATCCGCAGAGCTTGACAACGAGGGGTTTTTCTGCACAATGTTTGATTTGTGCCGTATGCTTGGACAGACCCTTTCACAGGTGCGGGCGCAGTACGATTTAACCCCACGAGAGCTGGATATATTAAACTATTCCCTAAAGGGCTACTCTAACGAACAGGCATCAAAGCTGCTTTACATAAGCGTTCCCACCGTTAAAAAGCACCTTGCCTCCATCTATTCCAAAATGGATATTACCAGTCAAAAGCAGATTTTGACCAAGATTAATTTGGTCTAGGCTTATCCTACATTTTCCTCCCCCTTTTACCCCTTGATTTTTTTGACCTTTCACCCTTTTAACAATTGATTATTTTATAATAAAGTTATATACTAATAGTTACAATTATGTTTCATTAGTTGTTTTTTGTTAGCGGGGTACATTTATGTTATTTGATGTCAGCACCACCTACATTTGGTTTGGGCTTGCGGTTCTTTTCACAGTGGCGGAGCTTGCCACCACCACCCTTGTGAGCATTTGGTTTGTGGCAGGGGCTGTGGGGGCGCTTTTGGTGTCTCTGGTTTTTGACAGCTTAGGGCTAGAGCTTGTGGTTTTTATCGTTGTAAGCGGGGCAATGCTGTTTTACACACGCCCCATTGTGGCAAAAAAGCTTTTGAAAAGCACTCCCACCAACGCCGATATGCTCATTGGCAAAACCGCCCTAGTGGTTGAAGCTATCGCACCGGGACAGCCTGGGAGAGTTAGCATAGAGGGCTTGACTTGGCTTGCAAAATCCGACAAACCCCTCTTGGTGGGGCAGCCCTGCACCATTTTAAAGATTGAGGGCGCTGCACTTATCTGTGACAAGCAGACCGCCGCCGCTAGTCTTTAACTTTTTCCACACAGCCAAAAAGGGTTTTTATGGTGGGTGATTTTACCCGAAAACCGCCGCCGCTTTTTAACCCATCTACATCATTTCAAGGAGACAGAATATGATTTATTATGCACTTTTAATCATCGCACTGGTAATTATAGCGTCCAATGTTTGCATCGTTCCTCAGGCATATTCCTACGTGGTGGAGCGTTTTGGCGTGTTCGATTCCGTATGGTCAGCCGGCTTTCACTTTAAAATTCCCTTTGCCAGCCGTGTGGCAAAAAGAGTCAGCTTGAAAGAGCAGGTAGTGGACTTTGCCCCTCAGCCTGTAATCACTCGAGACAATGTAACCATGCAGATTGACACGGTGGTTTTCTTTCAAGTCA
>JAVWUR010000044.1:0-16029 GCA_036667055.1 Oscillospiraceae bacterium | reverse complement strand
CGTGTCGGAGCTGCCTGCCGCTTTTTCCAAATCATTCGCCATATACCTCGCTATTTCAGCGAGGTTTTTGTTTTTTATAGAGGCTATGAGCCGCTCTGTCTCCACCTTTGTTTTTTCTTGAAGCTTGTCATAGTTTTCAAACGCCTGTGGAGTAGACACCCCTTTTGATGGCATACATATGACAAAATAGCAGTTTGGCATAGGCGGTGCAGACAGGACTATCTCGCCTGTGCCCTGAACACGCTTTGTGCCCCCACGAAGCATAAAAGGAACATCGCTGCCCGTGGCAATGCCAATTTCGCACATCTGCTCCATAGACAGCTTTGTGCCATACATATAGTCAAGACCCACTATCACCCCTGCAGCATCGGCACTGCCACCTGCCATACCGGCTTTTATAGGCACCGCCTTTTTCACATATATATGAACACCGCCCTTGATTTTGGTGTACTCAAAAAATTTAATGGCAGCCTTCACCGCCGTGTTTTTTTCGTCTGTGGGGATAAATCTGGCATTGCTGGTTATTGAAATTGCATCCTGCTGTGTCAAGGTGAGACGTTCAAAAACAGAAACCGATTGCATAATCATATCCAAAAGGTGATATCCCCGTTCATCTGTCCCCACCACATCAAGGCTCAAGTTGAGCTTTGCCGGAGCAATTACATTGATTTCCTTCATATTTTTCCATCTCCTGTCAATATCGCTTTAAAGTGATTTTATCATAGCATAAACCCGTACTTTTTTCAATTGACAAACAGGCAATAAAATTATACTATATAGTATATGAATTTATATAAATAAAGGAGAAATAATATGGAGCTTAATAAAGTAAGAACCAGATTTGCCCCAAGCCCTACGGGATATATGCACGTTGGCAACCTGCGCACCGCCCTATACGCATATTTGACAGCCCGAGCAAACAACGGCAAATTTTTGCTGAGAATAGAGGACACCGACCAAAACCGTCAGGTGGAGGGTGCAATCGACATCATCTACAACACTTTACGGGAAACAAACCTTTTGTGGGATGAAGGCCCTGATATCGGCGGAGATTTTGGCCCTTACATCCAAAGCGAGAGAAAGGATATCTATAAGAAATATGTGGATATTCTCATTGAAAAGGGTGCTGCCTATCGCTGTTTTTGCACAAAAGAGCGTCTTGACGAGGCAAACAGAATAAAAACCGCCTCGGGACAAGCTACCGGATATGACAACCACTGCAGAAATCTATCCAAAGAAGAGATAGAAAAAAACCTTGCGGATGGAATACCCTACGTTGTAAGACAAAAAATCCCCGAGGGCAAAACCAGCTTTACCGATATGGTTTACGGCGTTATCGAGGTGGAAAACTCCACTCTTGACGACCAAATTTTAGTAAAAGCAGACGGTATGCCCACCTACAACTTTGCAAACGTGGTGGACGACCATCTCATGGAGATTAACCCCGTTATCCGTGGGAGCGAATATCTGTCCTCCTCCCCAAAATACAACCTTTTGTATCAGGCGTTCGGCTGGGAAATTCCACAATATGTCCACTGTCCTCCTGTTATGAAGGACTCACAGCACAAGCTGTCCAAGCGAAACGGTGATGCCTCCTATGAGGATTTAATTGAGCAGGGCTTTTTAAAGGAGGCGGTGCTCAACTACATTGCACTTTTGGGCTGGAGCCCCAAGGGAGAGCAGGAAAAGTTCACCTTGGAGGAGCTAGTGGGAGAATTTGACCCACATAATATATCAAAATCTCCGGCGATATTTGATATGGAGAAATTGAAATTTCTAAACGGGGAATATATTCGTGACTTATCTCCCGAAGAATTTTTGGAAAAGGCTCGCCCTTACATCGCAAAAACCGTCAAAGGGGACTGCGACTTGCAGCTTCTTGCCACGGTTTTACAAAAACGCTGTGATGTGCTGGGTGACATCCCTGAGCAGGTGGATTTTATCGACGAAATGCCCGAGTATGATGTTGCACTTTTTGAAAACAAAAAGATGAAAACCAACCTTGTCAACTCAAAGGAAATGCTTTTGCAGGTTTTGCCAATCTTGGAAGGACTGGACGAGTGGACAATGGATAAAATACACGAGGCGCTTTTTGCTCTGATAGAAAAATTGCAGGTCAAAAATGGCTTGGTATTGTTCCCTATGCGTGTGGCGGTGTCGGGCAAAGCTTTCACCCCCGGCGGCGGAACGGAGCTTGCAGCGATTATGGGCAAAGAAAAAACTATAGCTCGCATTAAGCTTGCCATAGAAAAGCTGTAAGCTTATAAATTTAGATAATAAACAGTGGCGGCGATACCTTTAAAAAGTATCGCCGCCATATTTTATTGGATATTTATGTCTGTGTAATAAGGCTGTATAATAAGGCGCTATAATAAATGTTGGGGTAAATAGCGAATATCGCCTATTTACCCCAAGGAATAGAGCTTATTTTCAGTAGCCTATCTTGCTGTATACCAGCGGTAAACCCTACCAAGACAAGCCCCGGTTACACATTAAAGCGGAACAATGTGACGTCGCCGTCCTTCATCACATACTCCTTGCCCTCGCTGCGTACAAGCCCCTTTTCTTTGGCGGCTACCATACTGCCTGTTGCCATAAGGTCATCAAAGGCGATAATTTCTGCCCGAATAAACCCTCTTTCAAAGTCAGAATGTATTTTGCCTGCCGCTTGGGGAGCCTTTGTGCCACGGGTGATTGTCCAGGCACGAACCTCCTCAACGCCGGCGGTGAGATAGCTTATCAGCCCCAAAAGACGATAGCTTTCCTTTATAAGATTGTCCAGTCCACTGGTTTCCAGACCCAGCTCTGCCAAAAATTCTTTTTTCTCCTGTCTTGACAGTCCGGCAACGTCCTCTTCAACCTTTGCACAGATGGGCAGACAGCCGCTGTTGTCAAGCTTCGCTTTTTCCAAAACCACAGGATAATATTTATTGCTTTCCAACCCCTCCAAAAGGTCATCCTCCGACAGGTTACAGGCGTAGATAACAGGCTTTGCACTCAAAAGAGGCATCTCCTCAAACCATTCTTTTTCGTTATCGTTAAGCACAGCAAACCCACGGGCGTTGTTGCCCTCCTCTAAAAAGCTCACCAATCTTTCCAGCATTTCAAGGCAGTCTCCCAGCTTTTTGTCTCCCTTTGCCGCTTTTTGAGTGCGGTCAACTCGCCGCTGAACAATTTCAAGGTCGGACAGCACCAGCTCTAAATCTATCGTCTCAATGTCACGCAAAGGGTCAACGCTGCCCTCAACATGGATGATATCATCGCTGTCAAAGCACCGCACCATATGTATAATTGCGTCCACCTCACGAATGTGGCTCAAAAATTTGTTGCCCAAGCCCTCGCCCTTGCTAGCCCCTTTTACCAGCCCTGCAATGTCCACAAACTCAATGGACGCAGGGGTGTATTTCTTGGGGTTGTACATGGCGGCAAGCTTGTCTAGACGCTCATCCGGCACTGCCACAATGCCCACATTAGGCTCGATGGTACAAAAGGGGAAGTTTGCACTTTGTGCTCCTGCATTGGTTATTGCGTTGAAAAGTGTGCTCTTGCCAACATTTGGCAAGCCGACTATTCCTAATTTCATTTATAATACCTCGTATTTTCTATTATTACCTAGTTATGTAACCTTTATATTAACACAAAAGTCCCAGTTATACAATATAGCTTGCCAATTATTGCTTTAATTGTTCACAATTATATTGTATAATTATAAATACTATCAACAAAACAACAATATCATTACATGGGGATATGGGGAGAAGATTATGGAACATAAGGGTACAGTGCTTATCGAGACAGATAGGCTTATATTGCGGCAATTTACAGCGGCTGACAGCACAGCTATGTTTGAAAACTGGACAAGCGATGACGAGGTTACAAAGTTTTTGCGCTGGCCTACCCACAAGTCCATCGCCGTCACACAGAGCCTTGTACGTCAATGGGTTAAAAAATATTCTGACAAGAAAACCTATCAATGGGCGATTGTGCTAAAGGAATACGGCGAAGAGCCTATCGGCACTATCAGCGTTGTAGAACAGTACGAAAATGTTGGCATGGTGCAAATTGGGTACTGCATAGGCAAAAAATGGTGGCATCAGGGCATCACCACGGAAGCCTTTTCCGCCATCATTCCCTTCCTTTTTGACGAGGTAAAGGCAAATAGAATTGAGGCTAGGTGTGACCCCCTAAACCTATATTCTGCCAAGGTTATGGAGGACTGTGGTCTTACCTATGAGGGCACTCTGCGCAAGGCAGACACCAACAATACAGGGCTTGTAGATACGGCAGTGTACAGTATTTTAGCAAAGTAGAGCGCCGATATCGAAAGCCTAATTACAGCCAATAGAAAATATCAATAGAAGATATCCAAGGCAAGACAGCTATAGGGGCGAGGAACTTTTATCCTCGCCCCTATTTTGTTGTGCTTTTATTCTTTGCACTTTTATACCTTATAAATTTTCACGGTGGAATTTTCATATGCGGGGGTTGCCTGCCAATGGGCTTGATTTAATGGTGCGTACACCACCAGATAGTTTATCCCCTCTTGGGCGGCAACGGAAAACGCCTGCTCCTCGCTGTATTTTTGGAACAAATTGTCGCTGACCTCTTCCAAACGGCGGCGCACCTCCTTGTACATACCGCTATAATCCATGCAGTAACGGTAGCTTTCAAGATAGGCACGGCGCTGGCTTACCGCCGAGTAGTAGTGAAAAGTTCCCTCGGCGGCTTGGAACACCTTGTTGTTGCGGTTGGTGGCAAAAATTGCCGTCTGCTCGGTGTTGTCACGCAGCCATACCATTGCGTCATAATCATCCTTAGTTATATAGCTTTCATTGTAGTCCGACTGCCGCAGGTTGTACACTCTAAGCCACGCTTGCACCCCACTGCGTGCGTTAGGGAGTAAGCGCAAGCCCGAGGGGATACACCCTAAAATCAGCACTGCCCCAAAGACCGCCATTGCATTTTTATTGACACAGATTTTTTTATCAACAAACCCTAAAAGGGCAAGCCACATCATGGGTATGGCGATGAGCAAAAAGTAAATCTGTGAGGCGGAGTAATGGTAGTAGGTGGAGTATGCGATTGCCCCTCCCACAAACATTGCGTTTGCCACAAGCTGTAAAAAGGACAGCTTTTTGAAGCTTATCAAGCTGAAAACCAGTGCCCCACAGTAGAGTATAACCCCTAATGGACAGTAGCTCCAAAGGGTTTTGGGAAGCTGGGTCAACAGCCCCAAGCCATTGAATACAAGGTTGTTTACAGCACTGGAAAATATTCCGAAATAGGCGATGCCAAAGCCGACAGACAGCCCCAAAAGGGCGATAAAATGAGATGGACGTGTCTTTTTCCCCCACAGCCCCACAAGACACGCCGCCCCCACCGCCAAGATGAAAAGCGCCCCGATAGTGCTTTTAAACATGGAGATGGTAAACCCAAACACCACACTGGCGATAAGGTATTTGAAGTAATCTTTTTTATCCCTTGGCAGGCTGCAAATCAAGATAAGCCCAGCACAAAGCGCCAGTGTAGCACTGCCCTGACCGTTAATATTACTTAGATAGTGATAGACGCTCTCGCTTGCGCCGCCGTTTACCCACAGCACCATCACAGGGAAAAGACACGCCAAAAATGTATTGTCGCACACCTTTTTTGCCACGGCATAAAGGGAAAAAATAAGGGTTATTCCCACAAGGGGGTAAAAGTAAAAGCACAAGCTCTCATAAGCAGGGTTTCCGGTGCCTAGCCCCAAAATACCGGCTAGGGCATCGTTTAGATAATGATAGTTTAGCGTGGACGCCGAAAACCGCATATCCACCAGAGGAAATCCATTGTGAACAGCGGCGGCGTTCCCCACCGACCACAGCATATCTTGATGGTAAAAAAAGTTCCCTAGCTTATCGGCTCTGCCGCTTGGCAGCAGTATACACAGGGTGTAAAGCGCCAAAAAAGCGGCGCAGACTATAAGCAAAATGTTGTAGTCTCCCACCCATACAAGGGCGGTTTTCTTGGTGCGGCTTTTATATATCTGCCACACAGCAACGAGAGCAGGCGGCACAAGGCACAGATACCCCACCTTGAAAAAATCCGTGACAACAAAGCTGATAAAGACAGCGAAAGCGCCGTATATAAAGCTTGTTGCCACACTGTCAAGACCCACAATCTGAGGGGTTAGCGCCCCATTTATCCCCTTGCCGCACAGCAAAACGCACAGCAAAAAGGCGGCGGCGTACAAAAACAGCCCCACAATATTTCCTCCGCTGATACAGGCGGCATAAAGATAAATTATAACAGCGGCGGCAAAGGTGCCCACGCTTATTTTAGAAAAGATTTTACCCATCAAAACTCCTTTTATCCAACGTGCCAGCTACAAAAAGATGGCAGCGGCTTTTATCTATTTATCATTATATTATACATAAAATGCAAAGTAAAATCAAATTAATATTGTTTACTGTGCTGCTATATGCTAAAATTAAAGATAAACATATAATATGGAGGATTTTAATATGCTTACATTAGAAAAGTCAAAACAGCTTATAGAGAAAACCACCACCGAGGCACATCTTTTTGCTCACGCAACCGCAGTTATGGCGGCTATGGGTGCCATGGCAGAGCACTTTGGACAGGACAGGGAATATTGGCAGGCAATAGGCTATCTCCACGATTATGACTATGAACAGTACCCCACCGAGCATCTTCACCACACCGCCGAGCCTTTGGCGCAAGCGGGGGTAAGCGAGGAGGATATTCGAGCCATATTGAGCCACGGCTATCCCCACTGTACCGACGTGGAGCCATCGACAAACCTTGAAAAAAGTCTTTACACTGTGGACGAATTGACAGGTATAATCTCCGCTTGTGCCAAGATGCGGCCAAACGGCATTGCTGATTTGGAAATTTCCAGCTTTATGAAAAAATTCAAGGATTTAAAATTTGCCGCAAAATGCAACCGTGAGCTAATAAAGGACGGCTGTAACCGATTGGGAATGGACGTGAAGGAGGTCAGCAGCCTTTGCATTGAAGGTATGCGCCCCTATGCCGCAGAGCTTGGGCTTGCACCAAAGGAATAGTTAGATGAACAAAACAATAGCTTCACGCTTTTTTAGTGCCACCAGTATGCTTATCGTTGTAAGCATCGGTTTATTGGGCGTCACCTTTATGATTTTTGCCAACAAATATTTTGAGAGTGACCGTCTTAACATTTTAAATCTCTGTGTCACCAGCGCCGTGGAAACCATCGACTCACAGTATGATAAGCAGGTGGATACCGTCACGGACAAAAATGCTCTGCGTGACCAGCTGCGCCTTATCTCCACCACCACCCAGACCACGGTATTTGTGGCAAATGCCAAGGGTGAGGTTGTGGTGTGTACCGACAGCGACGATGCCTGTGTGCATTTAAAAGCACCGCTGCCACAGGACGCTCTTGTTAAGACAGGTGGGGCAGGAGGGGTTATCCGAGTCAGCGATATCTTTGCCAAGGCGTATCAGGAGAACTCCTACACCGTTGGCATAGCGCTCCATGACCCAGCAGGGAGGGTGACAGGCTTTGTGTTCGCCTCCAGTGACGCTGGCAGTATCACCATCTTTACCAACGCCCTACTGTCAATATTCATGCTGTCAGCAGGGGTTATGATACTTATTTCCAGTATCGTTTCACTAGCGGTGACCTCAAAAATGACAACCCCTCTAACCAACATTTCCGATGCAGCAAAGCGGTTTAGCCAAGGGGATTTCTCTGCTCGTGCCCTTGTGGAGGGAGATGATGAGGTTGCTCACCTCGCCTATACCTTTAACAATATGGCGACCTTTGCGGAAAATAACGAGACTTCAAGGTCAAACTTTGTCACCAATATCGCCCACGAGCTGCGCACCCCCATGACTAGCATAAAGGGCTTTGTGGACGGAATAATTGACGGCACCATCCCCCCCGACCAGCAAAACAAATACCTAAAGATTGTCAGTGAGGAGATAGGGCGGTTAGCACGTCTTACCAACAGTATGCTCAACATTTCCAAGCTAGACAGCGGCGAATTTATAATGAATGTGGAAAAATACAACATTTGGGACACTATTTCAGCGGTGGCCTTCGCCTTTGAAAATCGCATTGAGGCGGCTAATATATCCATACGTGGGTTTGAGCCACAGCGAATAAAGGTTGCCGCCGACAAGGATATTATCCACCAGGTAGTATATAATATAGTAGATAATGCACTAAAATTTACACCGGATGATGGCTATATCGCCTTTAGCGTGACGGAGGAAAAAGCGGCGGGCTTTGTCACAGTCAAGATACGCAATTCCGGCGTGGGAATACGCAAGGAAGCTCTGCCCTATGTTTTTGAACGGTTTTACAAGGCAGATGGCAGCCGCAGTGTCCACACCAAGGGTGCAGGTATCGGCTTGTACATTGCCAAGACCTTGGTTCAGCGCTCGGGTGGGGAAATTTATGTGGAGTCGGCAGAGGGGGAATACACGGAATTTATCTTCACTCTACCGGCAGCTTTAAATGAAAAACCGGAAAAATCCAAGAAATCGTCGGTAAATGGTGAAAAAAATAAGAAAAAAGATGATGTGTCAAAAAACTTTCACAATTTAAAACTATGATACCAGTATATTAATTGGGAACAGGAGAATATATTTATGACACCAAAACGTAAAAAAAGTAAATTGCCTATAATATTATTGCTGATTGTGGCACTGACCTTGAGCACGGCAGGCGGCGTTATGCTAGGCAAGTATGCACAGGGAAAGGGTGAAAATTGGTTTGACCCGGATATAAGCTTTGGGCAGATATTCAAGGGGGACTTGAATAAGCAAGACACTTTAAACAGCGAGAGCGCCAGCAGCCTTATTGAGGTAAAGCCGGTTCCCGAGAATGTGGACGGCGGCTATGACACAACCGTTATATACAAAAAAGTTAACCCTTCCGTTGTGAGCATCAACGTTTACTCCAACACCTCCGTCTCTCCCATCGGTGCCGGAACAGGCATTGTCATGACTGAGGATGGGTACATTATGACCAACGCCCATGTTGTGGCAAACGGCACCAGCGTAAATGTAATTTTCGAGGATGGCAGTCAATCCAGAGGCGTTATTGTGGGCGCTGACGGCGATACCGACCTTGCGGTAGTCAAGGTGGAAAAAGCAGGGCTTACCCCTGCCGAATTTGGGGACTCCACCGCTCTTGAAACAGGGGAGCGTGTGGTGGCAATAGGTAACGCCGGAGGGCTTTCCAGCACCATAACCCAAGGGATAATCTCCGGACTAAACCGTGATTTAAAGCAAGGGGGGAGAACCCTTGATTTAATACAGGTGGATGCCGCCATAAATCCGGGCAACTCCGGCGGCCCGCTCATCAATCGGTACGGACAGGTGGTGGGGATAAACAGCTCCAAAATTGCCAGTGTAGACTTTGAGGGCATAGGGTTTTCCATTCCAATAAGCGAGGCTATCCCCATTGTGGAAAGCATTGTACAGTATGGTTATGTCACCGGCCGTGCGGTTTTGGGTGTCACTGTTGTGTCCTTAAACCCCAGCAACGGGCCTATAAATGGTCTGCCAAGCCAAGGGGTATATATAGCAGACATTCAAGAGGGCAGCGACCTTTTAAACAAGGGCGTGAGGGCTCGTGACGTAATTCTGGAGCTGAATGACAAAAAGGTCACCTCCAGTGATGAGCTTTTAAAGGAGCTGGAGAATTTCTCCCCCGGAGACACCATAACCTTGAAGATTTATCGTGTGGAAAATGATGAGACCTTTTCCGTGAACGTGAAGCTTATCGAGTCAAAATAAAAACAAAAATATATGCACCGAAGATTAGAAAAAATCTATCGGTGCATATTTGTTTTTTATAGCTTGCCATAAATTTGTTGCAGCTCTGTGGAAAACTTTCCCGTACCATCCTCGATAAACAAATCGGGCAATATTTTCAGTGATTTTCCACCGTTTTTTCGCCCGTCCACCAGCACTAGCCAAGGGCTTTCGCTGTCCCTTCTTTGGCGGACAAATCGAATTAGCTTTGGCTCTATTCTATGGCATTTCATGGCAAAAATAACCTGTGCCAATTGGTCGGGGCGCTGACAGACGCACAGCTTGCCATTGTCCTTTAACAGGCGAAAAGCGGCGGCGGCAACGTCCTCGTCCGTGAGGGTTAACTGGTGGCGAAAGGAGGCTTTTTTATCGTCATCCTTGGGCTTTCCGGCAGTGAAATAGGGAGGATTGCAGCTCACCACGTCAAACTTTACCTCGCTGTCAAAGCTGCGTATATCGGAATTTACCGCCTGTATATTGCAAAAGCCGTTAAGCTCTATGCTGTGCTTTAAAAGCTCTGTGCCCTCGCTGTCAATCTCTAGCCCCACCGCCAAGCCTTTGTGTCCGTTGTCCTTCCAGCGCAGGGGGATAATGCCGCAGCCTGTGCCTATATCAAGAGCATTTTGGGCGTATTTTAAGCCGCAAAAATGGCTGAGTAAAAAGGCATCGGTGCCAAAACGATGGGTGGAATTTATGCAAACCTTTGTGCCGTTTGCCAAGCTCTCAACAGTATAATCCATACAGGTTACAGGGTGGCTTCAATGCAGACCCAGTTGTTTTTTATGTGGACGGTCTTGATTTTAAAGCCAATGTCCTCCAAGGCTTTTTGCACCTCGTCCTTGCGGTCGATTATAATGCCGCTGGTGATGTACAGCCCACCTTCGGCAAGGAGCGGGGGCACGTCCTTGGACAGCGCCATAATTGCATTTGCCACAATGTTTGCCACCACAATGTCATATTTTCCATGGGCGGTTTCGCTCAAATCCCCCACCTTTATGGAAAACTTGTCCGTCACATGGTTTAACTGTGCGTTTTCAAGGGCGACCTTAACAGCGGTTGGGTCAATGTCCACACCGTCTGCCTCCTTAGCACCTAAAATACAGGCACTTATCCCCAAAATGCCGCTGCCTGTACCCACGTCTAAAACTCGCTCACCGCCCTTTATTTCACGGTCAAGCACCTCAAGACAGAGGTTTGTCGTCTCGTGAGTGCCCGTGCCAAACGCCATCCCGGGGTCAAGGCGCAGAATTTTGCGGTTGGTTTTATAGTCCTCCCAAGAGGGGCACACCGCTAGGCGAGTGCCGATATCCAAGGGGTGGTAATATGCTTTCCAGCCGCTTTCCCAGTCCTCTTGGTTCACAAATTCCAGTTCAAATTTAAAGGGAACACCCTCCTGTGCAAGGCGAGTCTGCAAAATCAAAAGGGCGTTTTGTGCGTCCAATTCAGGGGAGATGTAGTGGTGGACAATAATTTCATTTCTATCCTTAGCCAGTAAATCCTCCTCAATTAAATCTATGTGGGCAATCTCCAAAACGTCCTTTTCCAAGTCGGAATAGTCCTCAATTTGCACCCCCATAGGGCAAACCTCGCAGCTCACAAAGTCGAACACCGGAGCATATTTTTTGTGGGTAATAATTTTTATGTCTGTCCATTGCATAGTAAGCACCTCAAATTTTATAAAATGTCATTGTAAATATGTCTATTAGTATACCACTTAAACGCCCTTTCTACAAACCTAATTTTGCGGCAAAATACATCCCCTCCCAGCACCTTGGGCTGTTTGTCGCTTTGTAATATCTTTAATCTTGAAAAAGCCCCTCCAACGTGGTATCTTTATACGTGAGGTATTTTTTTATGAGAAAATTTTTATACAACTTGCTCTTTCCCCTGTGCATTGTCAGCATTTTGCTAGGTTGCATTATCGCCATAAGCTTAAACCGTGGGTTTTATTCATGGCAATATGAAAAAAATGATGCGCCGCTGTTCACCGGACTTTCTCTGGAGGACTTGGACGTTGTGACGGACAATCTACTTGATTATCTAGTTGGCGCACGGGACAATCTGGATATGCAAGCGGAGGTTTTTGGCGAGGCTAGAGAGGTTTTCGATGAGCGGGAAAAAGCTCATATGATAGATGTACAAAGGCTTTATATAAATGTTCTGTACCTAGAGCTGGCACTACTTGCGGCGGTGGCTTTAACCCTTTTGGCAATTCTTGCGCCCAAGAATAAACAGGGGGTTAAGGCGATACTCTTTGCAAAGTACAAGCTGGTATTGGGGGTTTCGTTTCTCTTCACCTTGGGGATAGGCACGGTATTTTACTTTAATTTTAATTGGTTTTGGACAACCTTTCACCATGTGTTTTTCACCAACGATTTATGGCTGTTAGACCCACAGGTGAGCGTGATGATAAATATGTTTCCTCTGGAATTCTTTTTTAGTATGTGCACCGCAATTTTAGTGGGATTTTTTGGCGGCTGTGTCCTAATTTATCTAGTGCTGATGCCCAAAAAGCGCCGTGCAGCCCCTCGCCCACAAAGCCTTTAACGCCGAGATGATACATATAGCTACACAAATATTATTTAAAAAATAAAAGTGAGGATAGGAATTATTATGGAAAAAATAAACATTTGCGGATTTAACAAAAACTCCATCACAGACGGCCCGGGCTTGCGCTTTGTGGTGTTCTGCCAAGGGTGTGTCCACCATTGTGAGGGCTGTCACAACCCCCAAACCCATGAATTTGGCACAGGGACAGACTACACTGTTCAAGAGATTTACGACATGGTAAAACAAAACCCCATCGCTAAGGGGGTCACCTTTTCCGGTGGCGAGCCATTTTGTCAGCCCACAGGCTTTGTAGCCTTGGCAAAGCTTTTAAAAGCAGAGGGCTATGAGCTTGCCGCCTATACCGGCTTCACCGTTGAGGAAATTATGGCAGACAAAAACAGTGACAGATACAAGCTTTTGGAGCTGCTGGACATACTGGTGGACGGCAAATTCATATTGGCGCAAAAAAGCTTTGATTTGAAATTCAAGGGCAGTGCAAACCAGAGAACCTTAGATGTCCCCGAGAGTATAAAACAGGACACAGCTGTGCTAGCCACCTCCCAAAGATGGGTGTGACCCTGTAAGTTTTTATAGCTTTATTGCAAATAAAGGCGGCTGTAACAGATTAAACCTCTGCTACAGCCGCCCTTGCTTTAATATACCGCCTCACCCTTGCGCAGGCAGGGTTTTATACCAGTTCTTTTCTTGAAATAGGGGTGGAGAGAATAATTTGTGTGCTAGTCTCTCCCATCTTTTGGAATTTAATAATCAGCTTTTCCAAATCGCCTATCTCATATGCATCAACCTTGACAAGATAGCTGTACGCCCCTGTCACATGATAGCACTGCACCACCATCGGCTCGCTTTTAACAAGCTCCAACAATCGCTCTGTATCGTTTGGAGCGATGGAGACGTTGATTATTGCGTGTACCGTTCTCCCGATTTTTTTGGGGTTGACAATTGCCGTATACCCCTCAATTATTCCCTCTTTTTCAAGGCGCTTTATTCTTTCGCTCACAGCCGGAGCGGTAAGGGAGATGGTCTGGGTTATCTCCTTGACGGTTATCCGACCATTTTTTTGCAGCAAATCTAATATTTTTTTGTCGATAGTATCCATATTTCGTCCTTTACATAAATAAATGTAGATGTTTATTTTATAATAATTATATATCGTTTAGTTTGTTTTGTAAAGGATAAATGCATAACTAGTTATTATTTTTATATTTTGAATAAAGAAAAGCTAGTTTTTTGTCAATTGTTCCAACTACTTCAATTCCCTTTTCTGTATATTGCTCTTTTGTGACTGCCCCGTTTTCACGGATGGTGTTTATAAGCCCTGTTTCGCTGTAGGGCAGTGTTATATCCAAAGGTGCCATTCGGCTTTCCAGCTTGCGGTCTATTGCCGCCAAAAGAGCATCTAGCCCCCTGCCGCTTTTGGCTGAAACGGATATCCCATTTTCACACAGCAGGTCATTGTGCTCCTTGTCCTGCTTATTATATACCGTTATGACGCTGTCCATGTCGCAGCCGATTTCTTCCAAAACATTACGTGTTATCTCCAGCTGCAAATCTCTGTCCTCACTGGAAATATCGCAGACATTCAAGATTACATCGGCATACTTTGCCTGCTCTAAGGTGGATTTAAAGGCTTCCACTAGCTTGTGGGGCAAACGGCTGACAAAGCCCACGGTGTCCACCAAAACAGCATTTTGACCGCTTGGCAGCTCTAATTTTCTCGCCGTGGGGTCAAGGGTTGCGAAAAGCATATCCTTTTCAAAAATTTCGCTGTCCGTGAGCTTGTTCAGCAAGCTGGACTTGCCCACGTTTGTGTAGCCGGTCAAGGCGATGAGGGGCACATCATTTTTCTTTCTTTTTTGGGTGAGTATGTCTCGGCGCTGTTCCACATGGGAGAGCTTTTCCTTTATCAGTTCAATTCTTTGGTTGATATATCGGCGGTCATACTCAAGCTTTGACTCACCCGCTCCACGCCGTGCGCCGCCGCCACCACCGCCGCCGCCGCCTTGACGTGACAGGGCAAATCCCATGCCCGACAGCCGTGGCAGACGGTATTGCAACAGAGCCAGCTCCGTTTGCAGCTTGCCCTCACTGGTGGTGGCACGGCCTGAAAATATCTCCAAGATGAGCATTGTGCGGTCGATAACCTCTATCCCTAAAAAGTTTGAGATGTTGCGTATCTGGCTGCCTGTAAGCTCATCATCAAATATGCAGATGGAAACGCCGTTATCCTCGCAAAGCTGCTTTGCCTCCCCCAGCTTGCCCTCCCCCATATAGTATTTATTTTCCGGATGCTCACGGTTTTGCACCATTTCAAAGCCCACCGCAAACCCTGCTGCCTCGCAAAGGGCGGCAAGCTCTTTCATTGAATTATCTACATTATATTCTCCGCAGTTAACGGCGGCAAGCATTGCTTTTTCTAGCATAAAGATACCTCTTTTCATTTTTTTACTTTATTTTTTCACAACTATGTGGTATTATCTAAACAATAAAAGTTTTTAGGGGGATGACGAATATGTTTTGTCCAAAGTGTGGCAGACCTGTAAATGAAAATGCTAATTTTTGCGGCGGCTGTGGGCTGTCAAAAAGGGAGATAGAGGAGCAACTGTCAAAACAAACAGCGCAGGTATATGCAGAGCCTGTTTTTGAAAAGGCTCCTGAAAAAACAGGTGAGGTGGAAAACTTTGTAGAACAGCCATTCCCTACCGATGTGGAGTTTAAAGATGTTCCCAACGATGTAGAGGAGCCTGTCGTTCCAAAAGCTGTTGTACAGGCGCCGCCCGTATATTCACAGCCACAGCCACAATATCCCGCTCCCGACACTGAAGTAAGCAAGGAAAAAAGCTTATCCACCATTGATTTTGTGTGGATGATGGTTTTCACGTCCATTCCTTTTTTTGGATTATTCTACCTCATATACCTTGCCTTTATTCAAAATGATAACATAAATAAGCGTTCCTATGCAAGAGCTATTTTTATTATTGACTTGTTTTGTATCGCTCTTGGATTTATGTTTTTCGTGGGCTTTTTCGTCACAAGCTTCATCTAGTGGCGAAAGGCGCTAAGGGTACGGCTAGATGGGTTCGCCCGCTACCTTTTCAACGCTTGGCGGCAACTATTATATTTTCAGTTAAATTAAGAGGGTCTGCGAAATTCACAGCCCTCTTTTTTTTGTGTAATGAATTTTGGCTCTATAATAAATGTTGGGGTAGCACGAATAGAGCCTACAAAAACGGATAAAAAGAGCGGATAAAAATATCCGTAAAAAAAACAGTAGAGCATATTCGAAAACTCGTGTAAAATGGAATTGACAAAAACACCAATTTTACGGAGGAACGAATATGCTCTGCACTGATTTTACTACAAAACTGCTGGGAATAAAAGATGTAATTGTTAAAAAAGTTGAAGAAAATGAAAAATCTATAGAAATTCATATAGAAATGCCACTAAAGGAACAGATTTGTCCTTGCTGCGGCTGCAAAACCACAAGCGTACACGATTACCGCATACAAAAAATAAAGGACATCCCGTCCTTTGGAAACGCCAGCTTGCTGGTAGTGCGAAAACGTCGATACAAGTGCAAGCACTGTGGCAAGCAATTTCTTGAACAGCTGCCCTTTGCCCCTCGGTACTATCGAATGACCGGCAGAATGA
>JAVWUR010000043.1:0-16055 GCA_036667055.1 Oscillospiraceae bacterium | reverse complement strand
AGTTTAAATACAAAACAATTACTATTGCCCCTCAGTTATCAAAATATAGTCGCTCTATATACGGTAACATAATATATGTTTTTGTCAACTGCGTTTGTCCGTTAAAGCATTGCTCTGGGTATTTACTGTTTAGATTTATTTTTCGCTCTACACTCTAAGCATAGCTGAGCTGTTCAAAATTAAGGTGCTGTACAGAAATAGCACATCTTGGTTTTTAAACTCTATAAATTCTGTGAGCTTTGAGGCAGGTATATATCTTAAATCTACAAGTGTCACCTTGGCGTAAGATTCAAGTAGCATTGGGGCGATACTTGAGCCAAAAGAATCTCGGAAAATTATCAGCTCCTTGTCAGTATCTGCATTGTTGTTTGTCATTTCTAAAATGGTGGAGGGGCCTGTCAAGAAAAGATTGTAGGGGTCTAGCTGAGAAAACTTTTCCGTCTCGTAAATCGGCGTGGTTTTTTTCGTTTCGTGGTTATAAACCGTGGCGGCATCCGTGACAAAATTTGTGAGATAATTTAGCTGTTCCGCCGGCAATTTAAGTGCCGCCTGTCCGTAATAAACGCCCTTAAAATCATTGAGAGTGTTCATTTTATAGCTTTTAAAATCGGCGGGGGCAAAGCCCATCTGTGCACTCAATTTGTTCACCACCTCCTGCAAGTTTTCCTGCCGCCAGTGGGTGTCTGTCCTGTAATAATCCTCTTTTTTTAGCACATCAAACAAATTTATATATTCCATATGAGTGATTTTGCCCGTCAAAAGCTGCTCTGCCTTTTTATAGTCCAATGACAAGTATCCATTTTGCTCTGCCACAAAGTAATTTTTGTCGGGTATTATGGCGTAATAGCAGCTCATCCCCTGTAAATATTCCCTATAAACCTTGTTGAATTTATCCCCTGCACTCAATATGTCCTTTTCGCTTAATGGGTACTCCATTCGATAAATTTCATCGCCCATAACAAAGATTTTGTTGTTATCTTTTTTGCGAAATACATTGAAAGATACCTGTGCCTTTAACGCTCGAAAGCTGTCTCTTGCCGCAAACTGGTCTAGGGTATACTTGTCCACTTTTCCCATATATTGACCGTTCAAAAGCGTTTGCAGGGAAATTTCCGGCAGCTTTGCCAGTTTTCTTCGCTCTGCTGTGGAGATATCCTTGTCGGGCAGTGCTATGCTAAACCCCAAAAGCCCTATTATGATGGCAAAAAACACAACGCAGACTAGAATATTTTTTGTCTTTTCAAGGTTTTTATTCATTGTGTTTTCCTCCTAAAATCTAAAGTATAAAAATGGGTTGAAAGAGCCGTCCACTAGATACGCCGTTGTCACCAAAAGCAAAAGCCCCACAAAAAGCGGCTCTAGTATCACGCCGAATTTTTCGCCTAGCCCTGTTTTCAAAAGCTTATTTACCAGCATTTTCGGCAGGGGGGTAGCCCCCACAATTGCCATGATAAACGTCACCCCATAGCTAGATAAAAGGTAGACCGACTGCTGTCCCACAAGGGCAACGCCCCCCATGCCTAGCATACCCTTTAACACGGACATAACCTGTGGCATACTGCGTGCATCAAAGATTATAAAGCTAACAATCACAATAAGCATAACGTATATGTGGCTTACAAATGAGGGTAATTTTTTCAAAAAATCGGCTATGAAAAACTTTTCCAGTATTAGCATCACCCCAAAGCCCAGCCCCCAAATTATAAAATTCCACTGTGCTCCGTGCCAAAATCCCGTCAAAAACCAAACTATAAAGATGTTCCTTATCCATTTTATTGTGGACACCCTGTTGCCCCCAAGTGGGATGTAGAGATAATCTCGAAACCATCCCCCCAGCGTCATATGCCAACGCCGCCAAAACTCCGAAATGCTTTTTGAGATAAATGGGTAATCAAAGTTTTCCGGAAAGGAAAAGCCGAACATACTCCCAAGCCCAATTGCCATATCGCTGTACCCTGAAAAATCAAAGTAAATTTGCAGCGTGTAGGCGATGGCATACATCCAATAAAACAGCACATTCCCCTCTCCGCTTTGAAAAAATGCGGCACATAATTCTCCCATAACATTGGCTATGAGCACCTTTTTCCCAAGCCCCAAGGCAAACCGCTTTATTCCATAGGCAACTGCCGAAATCGAGTGAGTGCGAGCAGTTAGAGCCTTGTCTACATCTGTATACCGCACAATTGGCCCTGCCACCAGCTGCGGAAACAGGCAGACAAAGGTGGCAAGACTGGCAAAATTTCTTTGTGCTGACACCCTGCCACGATAAACGTCGATGGTGTAACTCATAGTTTGAAAGGTAAAAAAGCTTATGCCAATAGGTAAGCTTATCTTTAAAAGTGGCAGTGCCGTGCCAAAGACACTGTTGATATTTTCGATGAAAAAATCTGTGTATTTAAAATACCCCAGCATACCCAAATTTATTATTATGGAGGAGCAAAGAGCGATTTTCGCTTTGACTGTGCCCCTGTATTTTTCGATGTAAAGGCTGTGGAAATAGTCGGAAACAGAGGAAAACACCAGCAGCCAAGTGTAGATAGGCTCTCCGCAAAAATAAAAGAAAAGGCTTGAAATCAGTAGGACATAGTTTTTCCAGCCTTTTGGCACGGCAAAATATATTACCAAAACAATGGGTAAAAAATAGTATAAAAATGTGATACTGGAAAATAGCATAGATATTGTTCCCCTGTCGGTTTATAAAATGTGCCTAACCCCTGCAAAAGCTAAGGTTAGGCACATTGTTTTTATTGATTATTTTGCCAATTCGTTGAATTTTGCAACTATTTCGTTTGTTGTATCTTCCCAGCTTTGTACAAAAAGTATCAAATCGCCGTGACGGATAACCTCAACTTTTTCAGCCATTACGCAAATCCATTTGCTAGGTGAGCCATCGGTATTTTTGGCAAGAATATCCTTTGCGATAGCATCTCCGTCAGCGTCAGCCGGCAAACGCAAAAGTACAACTGCGTGAGCCTGTGAGCCGATTGCAGAGCCTGAAACTAGACCCTCTACGCCCTTTGGCATCTCGGTTTTTGTGTGGAAGGTAAAGTTTTCAGCGGTTAGCTCCTCGTCCATTGTCATAATGTCCTTGAGTGTGTCCACCGCTGTGATTTTTTCCATAATTTCAGGAAGTGTGCCCTCAATATTTTTGTCTTTTCCTGCTGCTGCACCGTCTCCTGCATCCTTGGAACCGCAAGCTGTCAAAGAAAGAACCATCATACCGGCAAGCGCTATAGTCAGTAATTTTTTCATGTTATTCTCCTATTTTTTATGTCTCAAACTGCCATTATAACAATTTGTAATATCTTGTGCAATTTGATGATAAAAAGCACTTTCATTTGTTTATTTTATAGAAATTAGTCATTAAAGTCAATAGTTTATCTTAATAGTTACAGCAATTGTAATTATTATGCACATATTTCCCAATTTAATTCAAAATTATTAAGCTCTTTTTAACTTCTTATGTGCACATTGCCAATCTATTGGAGCGCTGTCAGTTTTTTACCCAGCCAATCCTTGCCCTCCACAAGTCTTGTCACCATCATGGCGATAACAGTGTCCCCTGTGGCATTTATTAAAGTGGCAGGTGGGTCTACTAAAAAGCCCACCGTGGCGATGATGGGAAACGCCTCCATAGGAAATTCGTACAGCGTCATTATGAGCATTTCGCCTATCAGCCCACCTCCGGGCACTCCGGACATTGCCATACTGGATATACTGGCTATGGCAATTGCCCCTAGCCATACCCCTATGCCGGTAAAATCTCTACCGAACAGACCGTACAGCAGGGAGATTTTGAGTATTGCCGAAAAGCAGGAACCGTCCATGTGCATAGTCGCACCTATAGGCAGCACAATTTCTCTTATATCCTTTGGCACTCCGATTTTCCTTGCGGCTTCAAGGTTTATCGGCAGCGTTGCTATAGAGCTTTGGGTGGCAAGGCTGGTGGCGGCGGCAGGTATAATATTTTTAAAGAAGGTTTTCACCCCTGCCATTCCCCCTGCAAAATAAGCGTAGCAGAAAAAGCCCACCCCAAAATAGATGACACATAATGGATAGTACAGCCCCAGCATCATTTTAGCGTACATACCGATAAGCTGTGGGCCGATATCCGCCACAAGATAGGCAAAGTATGCCCCAAGACCTATAGGTGCATAGTACATAATATACTTTATCATCTGCATACAAATGTCGGACAGCAAGCTTAAAGCCCTTGCCAGCTTTTCCCCTTTTTCCTTAAATGAGGTCACCACAAAGCCGAAAAATATTGACATCAAAATCAGCGGCATCATATTTTTTCGAGATAACAACCCGTTAAAATCGTTCACCGTCAGTGCCGCCACAATCTGGTCGGGCACCGACAATTCCTCCACCTGTACCTCCTCCTCCATGGGAAAGGTTGTTCCATCTGCCGGCTTTATAATCTGCACCGCCACACACATTATCACTGAGGCAATCACCCCTGTAGTCACAAAGCACGCTATCATATACCCCAGTATCTTGCCTAGCCTTTTCATATTTGCCATGCCTGCCACCGCACCTGAAATGGAAAAGAACACCACGGGCACAACCACCGAAAAAACCAGATTTAAAAATATGTCTCCCAAGGGTTTTAGGCTTTTTCCAAAGCTTGGTGCCAACCAGCCGATAATAGAGCCTACCACTATTCCTGCCATTAAGATTATGGGAAACTTATACGCCTTCCATACTTTATTTTTCTCTGCCTTCATAATTAACTCCCCCTATTAAAAATATATGATATAAAGCAAAAAGACCGTGCAAGCTTTAGCACAGTCCTTTATTTTGTCAATCTTAAATTTAAACAGTCGTTATCCATTTACTATTTATATGAGGGTACTTTTATTGTTATTCGGAAAAATACAGCATTTTGGTATAAAATTTGAAAAATAGATAATATTATTGTCAAATACTTTCAATGCACAAAAATCTTTAAAGGAGCAATAATATGAAAAAGGCTTTAATTTTGGCAGTGGCTATGCTGCTTTTGCTTTCCGCTGTTGGTTGCAGCAGCAAAACCAATATGGACGAAATCGGGTATAAGGTGGGTATGGCAAGCTACACATCAACGGACAAATCTATGCCCTCAACCCCCACCGCAAACGGTAAAGGCTCTGTTTGCACCACATATGTCACCCTTGTGCTGGACAAGGACGATGTGATTAAACGTGCCTATATTGATGAGGTTGAGACAAAGGTATACTTTAACTCAAGCGGTCAGCTTGTGGAGGGTTCAAGCGGCGAGGTGAAATCTAAAAGAGAGCTTGGGGACGCTTACAATATGAAGCCTGCCTCCCCTATCGGCAAGGAATGGTACGAGCAGATAAATTCTTTGGAAAAATATCTTGAGGGCAAAAAGGTTTCCGACATTGTGGCAGGTGCAGGTACCATGAGCAGAATGTCGAGCGGCAGCAATGCTTACCAAAGAAGCACCGACTCTAACCTATCAAGTGGCAGTGCAGGGGTAAACTCCGGCACAATGAACAGCTCGGGGGCAAGCTCTGTGCTACCCGAAAATAGCGGCGTAAATTCCGACGGTTCCTCCTCCATCGCCCCTGCCACCTCCCCCGACGGCGAAATCCCTGGCAGTATGCAGGGCATCAAATGGCAGGAAGATTTAAAAACCAGCGTTACCATCGACCTTACCAACATTCAGATGGCGATTAAAAGAGCCTATGAAGTTGCAAAATAGCCACACCTACCCTTAATTCACACGGAACAAAAGGTCACAGCCCCATCAAATGATAGCTGTGACCTTTTTCCTTTGCCTTGATACCTATGCTCGTATAAAATGCTACAGCATTATCTCGCAGGCGATGGTGTTCTCCACCAAAAAGCCTTTGGGTGTAAGGCTGATACAATTGTTTTTAACCTGCAAAAAGCCCTCCTGCTCTAGCTTTCCAAGTTTTTCAAGCTGTCTTATGGTAAGCTGTTTTCCCCATCTATCTTGCAAAACGTCCAAGCTCATCCCCTCTTTTAACCGCAGTGACAGCATTATATAATCGTCCACATCCACACTGCCATCCCTCACTGTGTCGCCTTTTTCAAGAAAAGTGTCCATATCTCTTGGATAGTAAAATCGCTGACCGCCTATAGAGCTGTGTGCCGAGGGGCCTATGCCAAGATAATCTCCCAGCTGCCAGTAGATGTTATTGTGCTGTGACATATACCCCGACTTTGCAAAGTTTGAAATTTCGTACTGCTCATACCCCAGCTCTCTCAATTTCCTCTCTGTGTAAAGGTAAAAATCCACCAGCTCCTCCTCGCAGGACAGGTGCTTTGGAGTGTTTTTATAAAAGGGCGTGCCCTCCTCAATTTTCAGCATATAAGCGGAAATGTGGGTTGCACCGCAGGAATTTATAAGCTCGATAGTCTCGTCCAATTCTTCATAGCTATAGCTATCAAGCCCCAGCATTATGTCGCCGCTTATGTTGGTAAATCCCGCTTTTTTTGCCATAGCAAAGCTGTCCTTCACCTTTTGAGTGGTGTGTATTCTGCCTAGAGTTTCTAAGCTTTGTGCCCGTGCCGACTGCACCCCCATTGACAAGCGATTGACCCCAACTGCAAAATATCCGTCCAGCTTTTCCTGTGTTAGGGTGTCGGGGTTTGCTTCCAAGGTTATTTCCGCACCGCTTTTTATCTGCAAATGAGACAGTATCTTTCCCACCTGCACAGGCGACATAAGACTGGGTGTGCCACCTCCAAAATACACCGTCCTGCATATGAAGGGGGGGTATTTTTCAATTTCACGCACCACCGCATCAATATATTCTTCCCTCACTGTATCGCTGCCCCCAAGGGAGTAAAAATCGCAGTAGTTGCATTTTTTTTTGCAAAAGGGTATGTGAATGTACAGCCCCAGTTCCATTTTACACCTCCGGAATTTTCGGCAATTTTAAAGGGCAAAGAAAACTCTTTGCCCTTTAAATCAATAATCTATCTTCTTTTTTTGCTTGCTGCGGATGGAGGTCATAATTATAAGCACCACCACGCCAATCATAAACATAATGGGCATAAACATATTGTTGGACTCTTGGTTGTAAGAGCGTATCTCACTCCACGCCTTGTCCATCGCCTCGTTTAATTCTTCCGGCAGTGTGACAAAGGCTTCCGTTTTTGCCAAAACCTCCTGTGAGGGATATGCCACAGGGTTGTTTCTCACATCCTCGTCCAGCTCTTCTAGGGTGAGCACCTGTGGGGTGGAATAGCCGATAAACTCGGCATTCGCCTTTGCCACCTCAGTCTCACACAAAAAGTTTAGATACATATGTGCCGCCTCGGCATTTTTTGCGTCCTTTAAAATCACCGCACCGTCAACAAAATAGTTGGTTCCCTCTTTGGGCACTACAAAGGCTAAATCGGGGTTTTCCTCCATCATAACAATGGCATCACCTGCATAATAGGGTGCAATTGCCGCTTCGCCGCCCCCCATTTTATCAAATATTTCATCGTTTACATAGGCTTGCACCACTGCTTTTTGGTCCTTTAAATCCTGCTTTGCAACCTCGATATCCTCAAGAGACTTTGGGTTTAAGGACAGCCCATTTTTAATAAGCGATATAGCAAATGCGTCACGGCTGTTGCCGAACATCAAAATGTCTCCGGCGTACTCCTCATTCCACAAAATATCCCAGCTATCCACCGGAATATCCACCATTGTGGTGTTGTAAATTATTCCCACCGTGCCCCACATATAGGGCACATAATATTCATTTTTGGGGTCAAATGCCGAATTTTTATACTGCTCGCCGATGTACTGAAAGTTGGGTATCTTGGAAAAATCCAAGGGCAACAGCATATCCTCGCTTATCATTTTACCTATCATATAATCGGAGGGTATCACAACATCGTATTCCGCACCGCCGCTTTTAAGCTTTGTGTACATCTCCTCGTTGTTTGCAAACATCTGATAGTTGACCTTTATCCCTGTGAGCTTTTCAAATTCCTTGTTCACGTTCATGGAATCATCTTGACCAAGAGACATATATTCCCCCCAGTTAAAGACGTTTAAAGTGACATTTTGCCCCTTTAATCTCTCCCAATCGTACTCTTTATCCACAAGCTCAATGGCATTTGCCTGTGTTGCAAGCCCCAAGGTAAGAGTGACCACCAGAAGAAAAGTTACAAATTTTTTCAACTACTCTACCTCTTTTATTCTTTTTTTCTTGTCCTTTTGTATATCTCTAAAGTTAATAATCATCAGTATTGTAAGCACCACAATAAACATTATCGTGGACAGTGCGTACATCTCAGGGCTGACCTTTTTCCTCGCCATAGAGTAAATTGCCACCGGCAGGGTCTGTGCGTGTCCTGAGTTAAAATATGAAATTATAAAATCGTCGATGGAAAAGGTCAGTGCAATCAAAAATCCCGATATTATACCGGGGCTTATCTCGGGCACTACCACCTTGAAAAACGCCTGTGTGGGGTTGCACCCAAGGTCAAGTGCCGCCTCGTACATACGCACATCCATCTGCCTTATTTTAGGCAGCACCGAAAGTATTACATAAGGCAAGTTAAAGGTGATATGTGCTAGTAGCAGTGTGAAAAATCCGAATTTCAGCCCAAAGGTCACCTTGAAGATATTGAACAGCAACAAAAGGGAAACACCTGTGATAATCTCGGGGTTTACAACGGGCATATAGCTTATGTTGATAACCAAGTTTCTTTCCAGCCGTGTCATCTCGTTTATTCCAACCGCCGCTAAAGTGCCTAGCATTGTGGCAACGGTGGCAGACAAAATTGCAATCAATATGGTGATGACAAAGGATTTCATTATAATTTCATTTAAAAACAGTTCCTTATACCATTTAAAGGTAAAGCCTGTAAATACCGTGCGGCTTTTCGATTGGTTGAAGGAAAAGGCAATCATAACGCCGATTGGCATATATAAAAATGCAAAAATACCGGCAAGATAACACTTTTTTAAAGTTTTCATCACAGAGTCACCTCCGTGTTTTCATCGGCAAAGCCATTGGTGACGCTTAAACAAATCAGCACCAGCACCATAAGCACCAAGCTCATAGCAGAGCCTAGGTTTGGATTGTAGGAGTTGCCCAAAAATTGCAGCTCGATAAGGTCGCCTATCATAAGGTTTCCTCCGCCGCCCAGCATCCTTGAAATGATGAAGGTGGAGCAGCTCGGCACAAAAACCATAGTTATGCCTGTAGTCACTCCGGGTAAAGATAGCGGCCACAGCACCTTGGAGAAAACGTCAAAAATGTTCCCCCCTAAATCCTGTGCTGCCTCCACCAAGGAATGGTCGATTTTAAGCATAATTGTGTACAGCGGCATTATCATAAAGGGCAAAAAGTTGTAAACCATACCCAAGATAACAGCACCCTGCGTGTTTATCATTTTAAAGGGGCCGATGCCAAACAGCCCGAAAAATTTATTTATTATTCCATTTCTTTCCAAAAGCGACATCCAAGCGTAGGTTCTCAAAAGAAAATTCATCCACATAGGCAGTATGATTAGCATAAGCATAATTTTTTGCTTTGATGCTGTCATACGGCTGAGCATATAGCTTATGGGGTAAGCTATTGCAAGGCATATCATTGTGGCAATCCCTGCCAGCATCACGCTGCGTAAAAACACAGGTGCATACTGGGTAAGCTCGCTTAGATTTGCCAAAGTGAAGTTTCCCCCTTTGTCAGTAAATGCGAAATAAACCACGAGACAAAGTGGTGCGAAAATGAACACCATCATCCACAAAAGATATGGTGCACTGACATATTTTGTTTTCATAATCAGTCCCTCATTCTCTTCATAATATGAATTTCGTCAGGGCCTATGTTCATCCCGATGAGCTGACCTACCTCTTGGGATTGGGTGGAGTGGATTATCCAGTCAAAGCCCCCCTGCTCAACGCTCATCTCGTAGTGTACGCCCTTGAATATAACGCTGGTGACCACCCCTGTAAGCTGGCCTTTAATTGCCGGAACAACCTGTATGTCCTCGGGGCGTATTACAATATTGACAAGCTCATTATTTCTAAAGCCCTTGTCTACGCACACAAATTCGCTGCCGTTAAATTCCACCAAAAAGTCCTTTATCATTATGCCGTCCAGTATATTGCTCTCCCCGATAAAATCTGCGACAAAGGCGTTGGTAGGCTCGTTGTAGATGTCCTGTGGTGTGCCGATTTGCTGAATTATTCCGTCCTTCATTACAACCACGGTGTCGCTCATGGTGAGAGCTTCCTCCTGGTCGTGTGTCACGTATATAAAGGTGATATCCAATGACTGCTGAATACGTTTTAATTCAATTTGCATCTCCTTGCGGAGCTTTAAATCCAGAGCGCCCAGCGGCTCGTCCAAAAGCAAAACCTTTGGGCGGTTTACAAGTGCTCTTGCGATAGCAACACGCTGCTGCTGACCGCCGGAAAGCGTGGTGGTGTCTCGCCTTGCATAGCCTTTTAAGCCCACAACCTCCAGCATTTCAAGCACATTCTGCTTGATTTCCGGATAGGGCATTTTTTTCAGCCGCAAGCCAAATGCGACGTTCTCAAACACGTTGAGATGGGAAAACAGTGCGTACTTTTGAAAGACGGTGTTAACCTGTCTTTTGTACGGCGGTAAATCTGCGATGTCCTTGCCATCAAAAAAAACATTGCCGGATTTGGGAGATAAAAAACCGCCGATAATACGCAAGGTTGTTGTCTTGCCACAGCCGGAAGGCCCCAGCAGCGTAACAAACTCCTTGTCGTGAATATCCAGCGATAATCCGTTTAACACGTTTTCTCCATCAAAATCAATAACAATGTCTTTAAGGCTAACTATGATATTATTGTCCATTTTCGACCCCTTTGCGGTATTATTCTACGTCTCTACGTAGCCAGCGTCAATTATACTGCCCCGCAAAAGGTTTGTTACACCACCCAAAAGGGCAGCTACAGCAGTACATACAACGCCAGTATGATATTCTGTTTTCTCGGGCATCTGCACGCCAACTTTATATTACATACTAGATTAGATTTTACTGGTTTTGTCCCCCTTTGTCAACAACTTTTTTGCCCAATATGGCGAAATTGTGAAATATAAAAAGAACGAGGGCTTTTTCGCCCCCGTTCTACAGCTTTATGAGTAAATTTTATCCTATCCAAAGGGGCAAATCTTGAATGTAGTACAGATTTTCTGCGGTAAAATCTGTGCCCTCCTTCAGTGCTGCGGAATACCCCACAATGGTACATTCCAGCTTTCCCAAAAGCTCCTGCATTGCATAAAAAGTGCCGCCTGTAGAGACAACATCGTCAATTACAAGCACCCTTTTGCCTCTTATTTTGTCTGCGTCCTTGCCGTCCACCACCATCTTTTGCACAGCCTTTGTGGTTATTGATTTAACCTGTGTTTCAATTGGGTTTAGCATATATGCCTTTACACCTTTTCTGAACACCACAAACTGTTTTTCTCCAAGATAGGTGCACAGACTTTGTGCCAAGGGCAAAACCTTTGCCTCGGGGCAAACTATATAATCAAAATCCAATTCTTTTATCTTTTCCCCAAGAATTTTCGCACAGTAGTTGGTGAGGTTTGTGTCCCCCAAAAGCACAAAGCTTGCAATGTGCAAGGTAGGTGTGACCTCGGCTAGCGGCAAACGCTCTATTCTTCCTGCAAGGTCAATATCATAATATTTTTGTCCTGTGTATTTTATCTCCATTTTTTTGCTCCCTCGGTAAACGTATTTTATTTAACATATCAATTATATACTACTTTACAGAAAAATCAACTTTTTACTTTAAACTTTCTTAATTATGATATATAATATGAAATATATCTTATATAATATATATTAAAAGGAGTATTTTATGTTTGCTTTGGTTGCCCTTATGTGCCTTTATCTTGGCATAAAAAATTTGTACTGTGCATTTGTTGTCCCTTTCAAAATATGGGGGCTTATCCACTGGCTGCTTTTGGTCACGGGTGCTGCACTGTTAATAGTTGCATTTTTTTGTGTGCGTCAAGCGACAAAGGACTTAAAGCTACGCCGCCAAAAATCTGACGAGGGGCAACCTGAGGATAAATAGATTTGTATTTTTGTTTCATTTTTTCCTCGGAAAACTTGATACAATTGTATATTGTAAATTACAATTGCTTGCTTTATAATATATATTAAGGTGTTAATAAAATATCAATTATTGAAAAGGAGAGTTATTATGGTATATTCACACGAAGTGGAAAGAATGTGCACGGTAACAAAAGGTTGCAATCACGGCCCCGCTCCAATCCCTCAAGAGGGCAGTTGGACAAGAGCATACGAAATAAAGGATATCAGCGGTTTATCCCACGGTGTGGGCTGGTGTGCCCCACAGCAGGGTGCCTGCAAATTGACTTTGAATGTTAAAGAGGGCATCATCCAAGAGGCTTTAGTCGAGACTATCGGCTGCTCGGGTATGACCCATTCCGCAGCTATGGCAGGAGAAATCCTCACCGGCAAAACTATACTGGAGGCTTTAAATACCGACCTTGTTTGTGACGCTATAAATGTTGCAATGAGAGAAATTTTTAAACAGCTAGTATATGGCAGAACACAAACTGCTTTCTCCGAGGGCGGCTTGCCAATCGGTGCAGGGCTTGAGGATTTAGGCAAGGGGCTACGCAGCCAAACTGCTACAATCTATTCAAGTGATGCCAAGGGCGTGAGATACTTAGAGATGGTGGAGGGATATATTCTTTCCGTTGCTCTTGATGAAAACGGCGAGGCTGTAGGATATAAATTCGTTCAGCTTGGCAAGATGATGGCGGATATTCGCCACGGCATAGACCCACAGGCAGCTTACGAAAAAAACATCGGTCAATACGGCAGATACGACAATGCCGCAAAATACATTGACCCTCGTGAAGAATAAGGAGGAACGATAATTATGGCAAAATTTGAAGGATATGACAGAAGAATAGCCAAAATCGAGGCCTCTATGAAGGAAAATGGCATTGAGAGCCTTGATGCAGCAAGAGAAATGTGCCTTGCAAGGGGCATTGACGTTGAAGCAATTGTCAAGGGCGTACAGCCAATTGTGTTTGAAAACGCAGTTTGGGCATACACCTATGGCGTTGCATTAGCCCTTAAAAGAGGTATCACAAGTGCTTCCGACGCCGCAAAAGCAATTGGCGAAGGTCTTGAGAGCTTTTGTGTGCCCGGCTCCGTTGCAGACGAAAGACACGTTGGTATTGGACATGGCAATCTTGCCTCTATGCTTTTGAGAGAAGAGACAAAATGTTTCTGCTTTTTGGCAGGGCACGAGAGCTTTGCCGCCGCTGAAGGTGCAATCGGCATAGCCCGCTCGGCAAACAAGGCAAGAAAAGAACCGCTAAGAGTTATTCTAAACGGTCTTGGCAAGGACGCAGCCTATATAATTTCAAGAATTAACGGCTTCACCTATGTTGAAACCGATTATGATTTTAAAGAAAATAAAGTTAATGTTGTCCGTGAAAAAGCTTTCTCCCAAGGGGACAAAGCGGCGGTTAAATGTTACGGTGCAAATGATGTACTAGAGGGCGTTGCAATTATGAAGATGGAGCACGTTGACGTTTCCATCACAGGCAACTCCACCAACCCCACCCGTTTTCAGCACTTGGTTGCAGGCACCTACAAAAAGTGGTCCTATGACAACGATGTCAAGTATTTTTCCGTTGCTTCCGGCGGCGGCACAGGCAGAACACTACATCCGGACAACGTGGCAGCAGGTCCTGCTTCCTACGGCTTGACCGACAGCATGGGCAGAATGCACGGCGACGCACAGTTTGCCGGCTCCTCCTCCGTGCCGGCTCACGTTGATATGATGGGTCTTATAGGCATGGGCAACAACCCAATGGTTGGTGCAACAGTAGCCTGTGCAGTTGCAGCAGCCCAAGCAAAATAAAAGCTAATTCAGACATTTTTTGAATGTTTAAATCTTTATACAGCGAATATTAAGACGTATAAATAAAAGATAAAAACCAACGATTGTGTACATTTTGTGTACTTGTGTCATGTAAGATACACAAAATCAATCGTTGGTTTTTGTTGTTTTTTTCAAGGGTTTAGCTTGTTTTAAATGTTTTATATTCTATTTAGCAGTCCTCCTTTTAGCAGGATATAGCTTTTATAAATGTACTCTATTATGACACTCTACATTCCGTCAAAACAGAACATTCTGTCTTGACGGAATTTCGTTCCAATGCTATAATTATGATGTTAATTAACATTAAAATAGAGGAGGTCTGTTTAGAGTGGAAAAGATTAAAATTTTCGATGCTGAAATGCATCTTATGAACAAAATTTGGGACAGTGGCACTATAAAAGCAATAGACCTTGCAAACTGGGCAACTGAAAATTTAGGCTGGAAAAAAAACAGCACCTATTCCATGCTTAAAAAGCTTTTAGAAAAAGGTGCTGTAAAAAGAGAAGAGCCTGGTTTTATTCTCATCCCTCTTGTGACGAGAGAAGAAGTGGCACAGGAAGAAACCACGGAGCTTGTAGAAAAAATGTATAAGGGCAATATGAAAATGTTTTTAACCAGCTTGATTTCTCATAAAGACTTGGATAAAAAAGATGTAGAAGCCTTAAAAGATCTGATAAATGACACACAAGAAGAATGATAGATGATTACAAATTTATTTATATCCTTTTTAAATATGAGCATAAGTGCCAGCTTTATAGCAATATTGCTTATTGTTTGGCGTGGCTTAACAAAAAAAATTATTCCATATAAGTTTTACTATCTTTTGTGGGGGACATTATTTTTTCGATTAATGTTTCCCTTTTCATTTCAAAGTGCAATCAGTGCGTTAAACATCATATTCAATTTATCAAAATCTTCCGTTGGCGGCAGCTACATTGTTACGATGGAGTATGTTGATATTTTGCAGGCACAGGAGGTAGCGGCTTATAACCAAAACAATCCTTTAGACTTTATAGCCGTGCTTTGGCTTGGCATTGCTGTATTCTTAATTGGATATTGGTTACGGATGTATTTTTTAGCCAAAAAAGCGCTAAGCTATTCTGTTTTAAATAAAAGCGACATCAATGAAAAAGTGAAGCAAACCTTAGCTGTAAAAAGAAACTTTTCGGTTTACACCTCTAACAAAATCTTGTCTCCTGTGATTATTGGATTTTTAACGCCCAAAATCATTTTACCCCAAGATATTAAGCTTTCGGACAAGGAAAAAGAATGTGTTTTGGCACATGAAATGGTACATATAAAGCGTTTTGACCAATTTATCAAAGCGACGATGTTCTTTATTTCAGCTTTTCATTGGTACAACCCACTTGTGTGGCTTTGCTTTTATCTTTTTAATGAAGATATTGAAACCTCCTGTGACCAAGAGGTTTTAAACCATTATGGTATGTCCTATAAAAAAGATTATGCCACGGCGTTGGTTGATTGTTCGGATAAAAACAATAATTTTAAAATGGGATATTTAGCTTTTGCACAAAGCAAGGTTTTTAGCAGAGTAAATAATGTGCTGGCATATAAGCATCTGTCTGCTTTTAAAATTTTGCTGTTTTCAGCAGTTACACTTTTTGTCTCTTTAAGCGTTTCGGCAAATCCTGTTTTGGAAAAAAATTATACCTACATACCAAAAACAGTTTATGTAAATTCTGAAAATAGAAACAATATTAAAAGCTTTGCAAACGCTTTTATTCAAGACTTGAATACGGGAAACACCGAAAATATCTTAAAAAAATCAACTGCGGATTGCAATTACTTTTCGCCTATCTATGTGCCCTTTCATGAAAGCTTGGACACTGGGATAGAAAACATATTTTACACTTCTAAAAACAGTGCAGTCATATATTTGAAATTAAACAGTCCTCACAGCATTTTCCCCAAGGCGGAGAGTCTCCTTGTTTTAGAAGTTGACTATAAAAAAATTATGAATGGCTTATATGCACAAAGCTTGCGGGGCTACTCGGAATATGAAAGTATTCATAAAGTTGATGATAAAAACGAAGCCGTTATGCTGTGCCAAAAAATGATAAAGTATGGCTTAACCAGCGGCGAAAATTCTTTGGAAAATGCGGAAAAAATCACACAATTTTGTATGGATATTGCATAC
>JAVWUR010000042.1:0-16160 GCA_036667055.1 Oscillospiraceae bacterium | reverse complement strand
GCTCTGCCGCTATCATTGTACTTTGTACAATGAATTTGTGCTATATTTTCAACGTAATGTATTATACCACAAATTCATTGTACAAAGTACAATGATAGCGGCAGAGCCGCCGCCACACCGCAGTGGGGCAATTTGTCGGTCAAATGTTCTCATGGGGAAAAGCGCCAGCTTTTCTAGGCACTGTGAACAGTGCCGTAGTGGCTTCCACGCCACCCATGAGGTTATTATACCATATATCCCTAAACTTTTCAAGAGTTAATTTTTATTCTGTGACTACCGCAGTTCCCGACGCTGTAACCATCAGCATATTGCCGCCTGTTCCCAAAACCTCATAATCTACATCCACGCCCACCACTGCATTTGCCCCCAAGTCTTGCGCTCTCTTGTTCATTTCCGCAACTGCGTTATATCTTGCCTGGATAAGCTCCTGCTCGTAGCTGGAAGAACGCCCTCCGAAAAAGTTAGTTAAACCGGCTGTAAAATCCTTTACAAAATCCACACCTGAAATAATTTCTCCAAAGACCAATCCTTTGTACTCCAATATTTTTTTGCCGTCAATGCTGTTTGTTGTTGTTGTTATCATTGTGCTTCTCCTTTATAATTTTTATTGTAAAATTCTATTGCCTTTTCCACCAACACCTTATCATTTTTATAGCTCACACAGTCATAGGCAACATTGGCGTCAATCCACCTAACCTCTGAAACCTCTGAAACCTGTCTTTGAGTATTGTAATTTTGAGCTGTGGCAAAAAAGTAAATTACATCTTTGAGTATCTCTTTTTTAGGGGAGTAGGTGACTGTTGAACGAAACCTAGCGTCTATATCCACAGCTATACCGGTCTCCTCCATTATTTCACGCTTAGCAGTCTCCTCCTCCGTCTCCCCCTCCTCAACATGACCTTTGGGAAATGACCAGTGACCACTGTTTGCGTGCTTTATCAGCAGAATTTTGGGCACCTTGTCTTTGAGGTAAAAGACAATAGCACCACAAGATTTTTCTTTTTTCATACTCCACCTGCAATCCTATATTAAATAAAAGTATAACATAACCTTATGCCCTATTACAATGTTTAATTTTCCAATCTCTCGAGAATTTCGCCCCATTCCTCCATGAGAAGATCCATGCGATTTTTCGCTGTCTCCATATTGCTCCAAAGCTCCCCCATCTTTTCAGGGTCGGTGGTTATCTCACTGTTGCTCATGTCCTCCTCATACCCGTCGAGAAGTGCCTGAACTTCATCAATTTCCTTTTCGCACTCCTTGACCCTCAGCCTGTCTTGAGCCGCCTGTTTTCGCTGTTCCTTTTGATTTGTCTGCATGGTGACCTTCACCACTTTTTCAGTAGCTTTTTCCGGCATCATCGCAACCAATTTCTTATTTATAAAGTCCTCAAAGCTTTTGTAGAATACCCCCTTGGTATTTTCCAGATTTAGTATTGGACTTTCTAAGCTCTGCATCAAAAATCTATCATGGGTTATCAGCACAATTGTGCCCTCATATTCCCTTAACGCCTGTGTTATCGCCTCACGCATATATATGTCCAAATGGTTGGTAGGCTCGTCAAGAAACAACAGATTAGCATTGTCAAGGCTTATCTCGCAAAATCTCATTCTGGCTTTTTCGCCGCCTGAAAGTGAAGAGCAGGGCTTGAACACATCCTCCCCCCGAAATCCAAAGCGAGCAAGATAGTTTCTTACCTCAAGCTGTGTCCACTTTGGGCGCAGCGACCATATGCTGTCAATTACTGTACCCGGCTTATTTACAATGTATTGGTCAAATATCGCCGGTTTTACCCCCATTCCAAACCGGATTTTCCCGCTTACAGGTCTGGTTCTTCCCGTTAACGTATTTAAAAGCGTGGTTTTTCCCGTGCCGTTTTGCCCGGCAATAATCAGCCTTTCCCCACGTCTAACTTCAAAGGATAAATCGGTTATTAGCTGCTTGCCCCCTGCCTGTACCGACAATGACTCCACTGTCAATATTTCTTCATATGGCTTTGTATCAAATTCGAATTTAAACTTCAGCGGTGTTCGCAGTGCTCTGGGCTTTTCCGTTATCTCCATCTTTTCAAGCTGTTTGCGCCTTGATTTTGCCATGTTGCTGGTGCTTGCTCGGGTGAGGTTTTTATCAACATATTCCTGTAGCTTTGCAGCTTTTTCCACATCGGACTCATGCTGTTTTTGGAGTAATTTAAAACGCTCCTCCTTCTGCACTGAAAAAGCGGAATAATTTCCCTTGTATTCATACAGTAGGTTGTCCTCAACCTCCCAAATTTTCTTGGCGATTTTATCAAGAAAAAAGCGGTCATGGCTCACCGTTATAATAGCGCCCTTGTACGTCAACAGATAGTCCTCAAGCCACGTTAATGTGTCAAAATCCAGATGGTTTGTCGGCTCGTCCAATATCAAGATGTCCGGATTTTCAAGCAGCAGCTTTGCCAAATTCAGCCGTGTGCGCTCCCCTCCTGACAAAACTTTTACCGGCTTTGTATGCTCTTGCTCGGTAAATCCCATACCATTCAGCATCTTTTTAATCAAAAAATCTGTGCTATATCCATCCTTTGCATATACAATGTTCTGCAAATCATGGTGCCTATTTATCAGCTCCTCATTTTCCGGCTCACTTTCCAGACGTTTTTCAATCACGGTAATTTCTGCTATTGCCTTGAAAACCTCTGCAAATACCGTCTCCATCTCTGCATAAACGGTGTTTTCAAGGTTTAATCCGTCCGTCTGCTTTAAATATCCAACTGTTGTGTTGTCGGAAAATACTATCTCGCCCTCGTCATTTTCCAATATTCCCATGAGCATATTCAAAAGTGTGGTTTTGCCGGCGCCGTTTTCTCCGATTATGCCTATTCTGTCATTTTCGTTAACAACTGCTGACACATGGTTAATTATTACATCGGAACCATAGCTTTTGCCAACATTGTCTAAAGTTATCAGCATATTTCCTCCTGCTAGTCTTTTGTGATGGGCATAAGCGTTGCCTTTGTAAGTTTCACAAGCTCTGCTGCCGCCATCTCTATCTGTTTTCCCAGCTTGCCCGCACTAAAAACTATCCTGTCTAAATTTTCCGCCGAGCTGTCTATATATGTGGGAAACAATTTTTTCATGGCAATGGGGCTGCACCCGCCCTTTATGTAACCGGTGGTTGGCAAAATATCCTTAACATTTATCATCTCAACATATTTTTGTCCGCTCGCCACCGCCGCTTTTTTCAAATCCAACTCTTTATCCACCGGCACCACAAAAACACAATGTCCCTTTGGCCCTTGACAAACCAAGGTTTTAAACACCATATTATAGGGCTTTCCCAGTGCGTCCGCCACCGATATGCCATCCATGAATTCTTCTTTTTGCGAACCATATTCATGGCCTATATATTCAATTTTATTTTTATCCAGCAGTTTTTCTGCAATAGTTTTTGACTGTTTCATACTTTCCCCCGCTAAAATTTTTGGTCTGTCCAGCTTAAAAGGTCATTATAAACGTCCTTGCGGTTCACTTCGTTGAGCATCTCATGTCTGCCATCTTTATATAATTTAAAGGTTATATCCGAAACCCCCGCCGCCTTTAGCTTTTCATAAACTTCCGTCACGCCCTTGCCATACTCACCCACTGGGTCCATTTCCCCTGAAAAAATGTACACCGGAATATCCTTTTTAAAGTTTTTATAGCATTCTTCACTGTTGGAAAGCCCATTTATTGTGACTAAATCCAAAAAACCGCTGAGGGTAAAGGTGAAGGAGCAATATTTATCGTTAATGTATTTTTGCACCATCTCGGGATCAGTGGAAATCCACTCGCTTTTATTTTTCGGGCAGGGGATTTTACTCAAAAAGCCACTAAAGGAAATATTTGCAACAAAATCGGAGCGATATTTTGCTCCCTTAATTATAATCATCAGCTTTATTAGCAGCTTTCCCACACCCGCAATTGGGTTGGTGCCCCCTGTGCCGGAAATAATAATTCCATCAATTAAATTATGGTATTTTGATGCAAATACCCTTGCGTAAAAAGAGCCCATACTGTGCCCTAACAGCACTAGTTTAAGCCCTGGAAACATCTTTCTTGTTCTGCTTGCGGTAGTTACAAGGTCATCTAAAATGCACTTATACCCGTCCTTTTCAGCGAAAAATCCCAGCTCGTCATCGCTATCCACACTAGCCTTATGGCCTAAATGGTCGTGACCTACCATCACATACCCATTTTCTGCCATAAAGTTCATAAATTCCTCATACCTGTCCATGTGCTCAACCATGCCATGAGAAATTTGTATGATTGCCTTGTAGGGCGGCGCATCCTTTCGGCGGATAACGCCCTTTATCATATTTTTTCCGTTTGCAGACAAAAACTCAAAATTTTCCTTTAACAGCGGCATAATCTATTCCCCCATTATAATATTTTTAAGCTGTGTATAGTCCCTCGCCTCAAATTTAGGCTTGATTATCGTGTCATTTTCTACTCCGTCAAAGTTTACCCAGCAGGTGTCAAGCCCAGCGTTTATCCCGCCCTTTATGTCCGAGTTTAGCCTGTCGCCAACCACCAACACCTTTTGGCTGTTCTCTATTCCCAGCGCCTTGATTGCCGCTAGAAAAATCTGCTTGTTGGGCTTGTTCGCCCCAATCTTTTCTGAGGTAAACACACCGTCGGCAAAGGCGGCAATCCCACTTATTTTAATGCGATTTCTCTGTACCGCTTCGATGCCATTTGTCACAATGGCGATGGTTGCAGCCTCCTCTATATCCTCTAGAAACTCTATTGCACCATCAATTAAAATGGCGCTGTCCCGCAGCAGCTCTAGATATTCACGGTTCATCTGTTCAGCGTTTTTAATGTCCACGCCTATCGCTTCCCCAAACTTTTTAAACCGTGTTTTTTCAATCACATATTTTTTAATCTTCCCGTTTTCAAACTCCGACCACAGACTGTCATTCACCCTTTTATAGGTATCAACGTTTTCCTGTGTGACCGGTATGTCGTTTTTCTCCAAAACTTTTTTAATTGCCATGTCCTCACTCGCCTTAAAGGAGAGCAGTGTATCATCTAAATCCAAAAGCAAACAGTTATACGCCATCTGATTATCCTCATTATTCTTTACTTGAATTTTCTTGTTATCTATTAGTGTACCACATTTTTAATGTTTTCGCCACCGCATATGTGCCATTAATGTCTCGTATTTTACTATTATACATTATTTTGAACAAAAAATAAAGGTGGGAAATTCCCACCTTTAAATATTGGCTATATTACTTTACGATTTCGCCGCTTGCAACTCCGCCGCAAGCATTGTTTTCGTCTGTGTCTATGTGCATTGCTGTCGCAAAAGAAGGGCTTACTCTGACAACTACGTCATCAAAAACAAGGCTTCTGCCATCTGTTGAGGTCTTAACCTTAACGATTTCTTTGTCTGTAACACCAAAGCTTTGTGCATCCTCCGGTGTGATATGTATATGTCTCTTTGCTGCGATAACGCCCTCTGGCAATTCTAATTCACCTGCTGGGCCAACTAGCTTGCAGCTTGCAGAGCCTGCGATGTCCCCTGATTCTCTGACGGGTGCTGAAATGCCAATGGTGCGAGCATCTGTCAAGGATAGTTCGATTTGACTTGCTTTTCTAACGGGGCCTAAAATTGATACATTTGCCAATTCCTTTTTAGGTCCAACAACTGTAACTCTCTCCTCACAAGCGTATTGACCAGGTTGTGAAAGGTCTTTTTTGTGTGTCAATTGGTGTCCTTTTCCAAAAAGTACATCAACGTGCTCCTGAGTAAGATGGATATGTCTTGCGGATGTTTCAATTAAAACTTTTGCCATTATATAAAATCCTCCATTTTAAACAATTCGTTTACATTTGTAATACTTATGATACTCTAATTTTGTAGAAAAAACAATAGCAATTTCACATTATCACCTTTATTCCTTTTATTTCAAAGATTTGCACAAATTTTACTATAAATATTACCTACTATTGTTACTTTTTACCACTGTTTCTATCACCATTTTGCCCTATTATTAATATATTAACTTGGGGTGATGTATATGTCTGACTGTATTAACCGCCGGCTCTATTTAAAGCAGTTATATTTTAACGCCGGAAAAACCATGCTGAATGAAGTGTATAATATCTTTGAAAAACAACTGGACTATTCCTATGCCCAGCAGGAATACGCCCTGGTTTTAAGCCGCCTATTCAACGACTCAACCATCACCTACCATGACCGAAACAGTGTTTTATTCAATTATTTGATGGGCAGACTCATAGGCGAAAAACTAAAAAGCACCGGCTATATTTTTTGTATTGTTTCCCCATTATATGACGTGAGTGTGTTGGATGGAGTTTTCTTTGCCGAGGAAAATATATTTATCTACAATGACTGCGACTACAATGATTTCTCTGTTTGCTGCGGCTATCGGGACAATGGACATCTTGAACTTTACGATTATAATTTTTCCCTTGCAAATGAATTTTTTGAAAAATCGCAGCAGGTGTAGCCATTGCCGCAAATGCGCCGCCATCACATTCTTTTATCCCATTCCCTTTGATATCGGAGATATCCTAAAAACAAAGCCAAGGCGGTAACTATAAAAACAGGTACCGCCTTGGCTTTAATATTAATCCGTCTGTGCAGACAACTTGCGTACAATTGACATTGACTCTATCACAAAGGGACAGTCCATAGCAAAGCTCATCATGGCGTGTGCAGTGCTGCAAATATTGCCGCCTGTTTCATCCAAAAGCACTGAGGGGGTTAGCTTTACCACCTCGCCATTGGGCTGCAAAATTTCCAGCTCATCACCAAGGTTAAACTTCCCTCTTTGAGAGCAGTACAGCATACCATTTTCATAGCGCTCTACAACCGCAAGCAAGTCCCACTGTCGTATATAGCTTGAGGAATCTGTTGTCTGTGTCGCATTGTCCCTACCAAAGTAAAAGCCTGTGGAATATCTCCTGTGGCTCGTTTTTGTAAGCTCCTCCATCACCGGTATTGGACACAAAAAGTCCTTGCCTTGGGCTTCAAAAGCCTCCAGTGCCTTGCGGTACGCCGAGGTCACCGATGCCACATAATAAAAGCTTTTTGCTCTGCCCTCGATTTTTAAGCTGGTCACACCGGCATCACAAAGCATATCTATATATGGTGCCATGCACAAATCATTGGCATTTAAAATGTAGGTGCCATCCTCCGTCTCATTTATGTCAAAATATTTGTCAGGTCTTGATTTTTCGCTGAGCTGATACTGCCATCTGCAAGGCTGAGAGCACTCACCACGGTTGGCATCCCTGCCATTTAGATATTGGGACAGTAAGCATCTGCCGGAAAAGGACATACACATTGCGCCGTGAACAAAAGCCTCAATATCCAGCTCAGGCGGCGTTTTTTTACGTATGGTAATAATGTCCTCCAAGGTGGTTTCCCTTGCCAGCACCACTCTTTTTGCCCCTAATGCGTATGCGGCATTAGCGCTTGCATAGTTCATTATTCCAACCTGTGTGGAAAAATGTATCTCCATTTCGGGGGCTATTTCCTTGACCATAGCCAGCACGCCTAAATCCGCAACAATCACTGCGTGTACCCCAATGTTAGCAACCTTTTTTATAAAATCCGGCATATCCGCTAAATCAGCGTTTGTGGGGACAGTATTTAGGGTTAGGTATATTTTTTTGCCCATTGCATTTGCAAAATCCACCGCCTGCTGCAACTGCTCCAATGAGAAATTTTTAGGAGATGCCCGCATACCGTAGTCCTCTGCCCCAAGATACACCGCATCCGCACCGTACTTAAAGGCATATTTAAGGCGTTCCATATCCCCTGCCGGTGATAACAGCTCCGGTTTATTTACCATTTTTGTCCACCCCTGCATTTACCGCTTTCATAGTGTTAATGTTTTGTGCGTGCTCTTCATATGTCTTTGCATAGTAATATTTCCCCGTTAAATCTGTTAAAAAGAAATAGTAGGGGCTGTTTTCCGTCGGGTAAATTGTCGCCATTATAGCGTCAATTCCGGGAGAGGAAACCGGTGTTACAGGTATTCCCACACAGTTATATGTATTTATGGCATTCTGCATTTCTATCGGGCTTTTATCCCTGCCAACCCCAAGATATGGCTCGATAAATTCCCTCATATAATAATAGGAAACGTCCGACTCTAGCTTTGGGTGAGGTGAACCGGGCTTTAATCGGTTTAAAAACACAGCGGCAACGTCCCCTTGGTTTTTAGGGTCACCTGCTTCCTCCTGCACATAGGAGGCAAGGGTTACTATGTCCTGTAGATTAAAGCCCGCTTTTTCCATGTCCTCGTACATCTTGTCCGTTATCATGGAATCAAAATGCGCCACCATCTTTTCCGCTATCTGCTGTGGTGTTGCATCCGGAAAAAATTCATAGGTATCGGGAAACAAAAATCCTTCCATCTTGAAAGGCTTGTTCACGTCCTCCCTAACATATTGATAAAAACGGTATGCCGACCAATCGGTGCTCTCCACCGTGTCGATAAACTCTTGGGCGGAGCACAGCCCGGCTTCCTCCACTAGCTTTGAGAATTTTATTATAGTGGAGCCTTCCGGTATTGTGACACTCACCGTTTGGCGTTTGTCCTGAACCACCGTCAAAGTTTTGATTATATCCCCATACGCCATACCCTTTTTCATGGTAAAGGTGCCGTACTGCAAGCCCTCAACTGGGTTTTTCTTGACGTACAGTTTAAAGTATAAATCATTTTTTATAACGCCGCTTGCCTTTAATATTTTACCTACGGCATTTGCCCCCGAGCCCTTTGGAACCTCAATGGTAATCTCCTGCTCCGTTAGATTTTTGCCCTTTGAGTCACTTGACATATCCCATGCAAAATATCCGCCGATACAGGCTAATATAACTATCACACATAGGAGTGCCGCCAATATTTTTTTCATATTATCTCCTCATTAATCAAACATCAAGTTTGCATATACTTCTCTGTCCAATCCTTTTAACAGAGCATACTCCGTCAGCTTTCCCTCGCCTAAAAACAGTGAGGAATTTTGTGACAACTGAATGTGCGCCGTTTCAATGCCTGTTCGCTCCCTTATCGCCTGCAATAATGTTTGTGCGGTTGCGGTACAGTTAGCGAACAATTCTTTCACCAAAAGCTTATCCTTTTCCACATAGTATATACCATAAGCATCCTTTGATGTGACGGTGGAACCGCCTGTTTTGTACACATATTCTGTAAACTTTTCATAGGCTCTGGGGTCAAAGTGTACAATTTCGTCCTCTTTGAATTTTTCTCTTGTCTCTTTAAATTTATTGGCGGTTACCGTGTCAAAGTCTGCACTCGCCCACAGATTTCTTTTTATATTTATAGAAAAACAACGGCGATAGGTTTTCTGTGTAAATCCAAACCGCTCATAATATCCAAAAAGCTCCGGTGTTGCTGGGCAAGTCACCGCAAAGTCATACCCTTGGCGAGCTTTCACCCCGTCCACATATTCCAGCAGCGCCCCAGCACACCCTTGTCGGCGGTACTCATTTTTTGTACACACCCCATAGACGTAATAGCCTTTTTTACCATAGGCTGTAACATCCATCCCTGCCATGAGCATAGCTACAGGCGTTTCCTCGTCCTTTATGACAAAGATGCCATCTAAATCGCAAAGGGTAAATGCAAAATTACAAAAGTCGGCTTCATCCTTAAAAATGTCCTGCCACATCTGTTTTAGCTGTGGCAAATCCTCCCTTGAAGCATTACATATCCGCATAAAATTCTCCTAAAATCAAATAATTAATTTAGCCAAAAATTTTTCTCTTACCTCTATTGGAAAGTAGCTTAGCTTTGCTTTTCTAAGGTTTTCCTCGCCCATGTCGTCCTCTCGGTTTATCATTTCATATTTTTCCAGACAGTGGAAGGCAAAATCTCTGTTTATCACTGCATATGCGCCGTTTATTTCGTGAAATGCCTTCTCTACTATTATATCAATCATCCTGTCATTTATGGGTGCTGCCAAAGTGAATGCCACAATGCCCTGCTCCGTATCGATAAACGCCCCAATCAAATCCAGCTTATCATAGTTATTAAGCAGCTCCATTATTCCCTGCTGCTCTGCAAAAAGTCCTCGTGCCTCGTCGCAATTGTTGCGCCGACACCATTCCTTTTCAAATTCCTTTACCCTGTCAATATTTTCTTTAGTGATAATATTAAAGGTATATTCTGGGTTATCCTTGGCAAATCTTGAGCAATGGTTTCTCTTTTTTTGATAGTTTTTCCCCGGTAAAAGCCTTAAATCTTCCCCCTTATAGATGTAGTCATAGGAGTCTCTATCCTCGATTATATCAAACTGTTCCGGAAAGCTTTTCAATAGCTGTTCCTTTTGCTGTTCGTTCATAGCGTGTATCTTAACATTGTGCTGGTTTAGCTTTGCGTCCTCTATTATCATAGCAACCGCTTCTTCAAAGGGCATTGCCCCTGTTGGGGATAGATACCAAAAGGAGTTGTCTCCCTTTGTGCGCATAAACACCTCCCCCTCTTGAATTGCTATCTCCACCGGAAAACGGTGAGACCATATCACCATTGTGGAAAAGCAGTGGTCGCAGTTTTCTATGTTGTATTGCTTTAATATTTTGTTTGCTTCATAAAAATCAGAAATCTCTAAATTCTTAAAATTTATCATAAAATCGCCTTAATTTTTCCCCGCACCTTTTGTGCTATCTCGTGAATTGACAGCGGATTTATTCCGTCATCACAGCTTATCTTTTGCCAGTTGTCATATTCTATGCAAAACTCTGCGGCGTTTCTTGATGCCAGCAGATATGCCATGTCCTTTTCGTGTATATCCTTTTTGCTCTCATCCCCTAAATATCTGCCCGACATCAGCTTTTGTGACACGGGTGGTGACATATCAAGATAAATTACCAAGTCAGGACGAGGTATTCCTATCTTGTTGTACTCAAAATCGTACAGCCAGTCAATAAAACCTTTCCACTCACTATTAGCCAGCTTGGAGCATTGATGCACCCCATTTGAGGTGGTGTATCTGTCGGCGATTATCACATAATCTTCCCTATAAAAATTTTCCCATTTACATTTAAAGCTTGCATATCTGTCCACCGCATAAAAGCTTGATGCCGCATAGGGGTTTACCCCATCTGCACTGCGGCTGAACTCTCCCCCAAGATACATTTTAACCAGCGCTGAGGAGTTACTCTCATAATCGGGAAAGCTGACCTTTATCGCCTTTATCCCCTGTTCCAGCAAGCTTTTGTAAAGCAGCTCCGCCTGTGTCGCTTTGCCCGACCCATCCAGACCCTCTATCACTATCAACTTACCCATAAAAGCACCTATTTCTTAATATTTGCATATTTAATTTTCATCTCTGCGGCTTTTCCACAGCTCATTTTGCCCTCTTTACATCCGGTACTTACACAGGAAGGCCCCGCATTTTGGAAAAGCGCCGGTGCCACCTCCCACACAAGCGCCAGCATCTCCTCTGCTAGCTCCCTTATCTCCCACTGTGCTCGCTGACAGCAGCGCTGAGCAAAAAAGTTGTTTAAACTGCGTGCATTCATGGTGACAATCATCTTGGTGGTGCAGGAGTTGGGCAGAATAAATCTTGCGTCCTCTAAGGCTTGCTTTTCCGCAATTCTACCGGCGGATTTTTCGTCCAGACCCTGCTCCTCCATAATTTTTTTCTTGTGTGCCTGTTTTAATATATTTGTTACATTTTGATAATTCTCGCTGGCTAGCTCCATAGATTTATTAAACGCCGCCAATGTCTCGGGGTCGTTTTCAATCTCCGGCGGAACTACAAAGGTAAAGTCCTTTAAATTTACATATCTTTGGCTCTGCACGCTATAGGAAGCTATTCTATGCCGTGTAATCTGCGCCAAAAGTGTCCGTGATACCCCCTCAATTGCAAAGGTAAAGCTGACGTGCTCGGTAGGGCTTTCATGTCCTAGCTTTGACAGCATCTCAACAAATTCCTTGCTTTTTTCCGGTGTCAACCCATCTAACAGCGTGTCAATTTCCGCATTGGAATAGCACAGCTTTGCCGCTGCCGCAACAACCTTTTCCGGATTTGGGGTATGAGCAATCAATTTAACCTTCATAATTTTTACCTCTTCTAATCAATTTTAACTATTGGCGTAAAGTTTGCCATAACCTTCTTTACCCCTACCGAGTCAAATAAAATTTCCAGCATGGCATCGTTTGCTAAGGGCGTAATCTTTTGCACAGTACCGTTGCCAAATACCTTGTGCGCCACCTTATCCCCAATTGAAAAGCTCGCCTTTTCAGACGGTTTTTTCACCGTTGTGGCGTGAGCTGTGGGGCGTGCCGCCAATGTGCCTGCGCTTGCCGCCATACCACTGCGGCGTGGTGCTCCTACCCCTGTGCTCGGGTATAGTCCGCTATTTTGCGTGTTGTGAAGCAGCGATGTGCGCTGATTTTTATTAACAAGCTCACAGACGGATTTATCTATCTCCTCCACAAATCGTGAAGGCTGCGGCCGCTTGGTCTGACCGAAAATCATTCGCTCGTTGCAGTGAGAGATATATAAAACTTTTTTTGCCCGTGTTATCCCCACATAGCAAAGTCGGCGCTCCTCCTCAATATCCTCAGGGTTATACCTAGACATCTCCCCTGGGAATATTCCCTCCTCAACTCCCACTAAAAATACATATGGGAACTCTAACCCCTTGGCGGAATGTATGGTCATTAAAGTAACGCTGTCTGCGCTTTGATCGTAATTATCAATATCGCTCACAAGGCTTACCTCCTCAAGGAAAGCCGCCATAGTCGCTTCCTCCCCGTGGGCATCCTTGTACGCCTGTATGTTGGAGATTAGCTGTCCCACGTTTTCAAGGCGGGTTTTGCCCTCCTCCCCTTGATCCTGCAACATCTTTTCGTAGCCTGTAACCTTTATAAGCTCGGGAACAAAGTCCTCCATTGCACAGGACTCATACAGCTTAACCAGTTGCTTATATATCTGCAAAAAGCCATTTAGGGAGGATATAGCTCTGTTAAGCTGGGGATATTCATACATATTTTTTAGTATATCCAGAATATGTACATCTGAATTTTGGGCAAGCTCCTCCATCAACTGCAAGGTTGTATTTCCGATTTTTCTTGCCGGTGTATTTATTATTCTTTTTAACCGCAGGTCATCCGTTGGGTTTATTATAATGTTTATATAGGAGATTATATCCTTTATCTCCTGTCGGTCATAGAAGCGATGCCCCCCTATAATTCGGTACGGTATCCCACTTCTCGCCAGTGCATTTTCTATTCCGCTGGACTGCATATTCATGCGGTACAAAACAGCATGGTCGGAAAGCCTCGCACCATTTTTAACATTTTCACCTATCAGCTCCACCACATTTTTGGATTCGTCAAACTCCCTAGGCAGATTGTAGATAAACACCTTTTCTCCGCCCTCTTGGCTGGTCCACAAGGTTTTGCCCTTTCGCCCCTCGTTATTTTTTATAACCGAGTTTGCCGCCTCCAGTATATTAGAGGTAGAGCGATAGTTTTGCTCTAGCCTTATGACCTTTGCACCGTTGTAGTGCTTTTCAAAGTTGAGAATATTTTCTATTGTGGCACCACGAAAACGGTAGATGCTCTGGTCGTCATCTCCCACAACGCAGATGTTGCCATGTCCCCCTCCCAAAAAGCTCACCAATTCAAACTGTGCTGTACTGGTGTCTTGATACTCGTCCACCATAACATATTTATATCGATTTTGGTAGTAATCCAGCACATCTTTATTGTCCTTAAAAAGCTTGACTGTGTAGTATATTAAATCGTCAAAGTCCAAGGCGTTAGCTTTTTTTAGCCGGCTTTGATATTCCTCATAGCATTTTACAATAAGCTTTTCATGGGTATCTGACGCAAATTCTGCCGCTTGCGAGGGGGAAATCAGCTTGTCTTTATACCCTGACATTCGGCTTATGACGGTTTTTGGAAGTATAAATTTATCATCTATATTGAAATTTTTCATTATCTCTTTAACAATTCTCTTTTGATCGTCACTGTCATAGATGGTAAATGAATTAGTAAAGCCCACTCTTTCCCCATATCTGCGCAAAATCCTCACACACAGCGAGTGAAATGTGCTTGCCATAACATCTCTTGCGTATTCATTTATGGATTTTTCCAAACGCTCCCTAAGCTCTGCCGCCGCTTTGTTGGTAAAGGTTATCGCCAAGATATTGTAAGGCTTTATTGCTCCTGTGGAAATTTTAATCTCCTGAGCAAAAGTCAAGGCAGTCCCTGTTTTAACTGCATTTTCCAATTTATCCAGCAGCTCCTCCTCCACGTTGTCGGGAAAATACGGGGAGGAATAGCTAAGCCCAAACCGCACCATATTGGAAATTCTGTTGATTAGAACGCTGGTCTTGCCGCTGCCTGCCCCCGCTAAAATCAGCAATGGGCCTTTTATTGTGTGAACCGCCTCCTGCTGCATAACATTTAAAAAGCCAAACTGACCCTTAATATATTCTTTTCTCAGTGAAAGCGCCTTTGATAATTCCATTTATTGCTCCTTAATTTGTGGTTAACATTAATCATTTTATTTTACCATACCCAGTAAAATTTAACAACTTATATATTGGTGTAAATGTAAACTTTTTACTCCAAAAAGCAACTTCGAAAGTTTTTGATTTCCTTTTGAAGGGCTTTATAGTTTGGCAGATAGTGCCCCACTACATTGTAAAAGTCCTTAGAATGGTTTTTCACCTTTATGTGAGCCAATTCATGAACCACTATGTAGTCCTGACATTCCTTTGGCAGCAGCATCACCCTATAGGAGTAACAGATGGAGTTTTTGCCGCTGCATGAGCCCCAGCGTGTGGTGGCGCTGGTAATTTTAATTCCAGTGGGTGCCACCCCCATAGCCTGCCCATAAAAGCTGGTGCGCTCGCTTAATTCTACTTGTGCCTTGGACTTTAGCTGGTCTATCTCCTCTGTGGAAAGGGGAGTATAGTTCCGCTTTTTATCTAAAAAAATACTTTGCTGTACAGCTATCCACCGGTCATTTTTACGCACAATATCGTCGATAGCTTCTATTGGGACGGTAAGCCCTGCCTTTACTACCGCCTGCCCTGTCACCTTGTCCAATGACAGAGTGATGGTTCTTCTTTTTGACCGAATTAATTTATAATTTTTTTCCATATAAAACTTACCTCCGATAGTGAAAGCGTTAAAAGGTTGTTCGCCAAAACAAATTGCAACAACCCTATTTGCGACAAAAAAGGCGACTTTAAGCCGCCTTTAAATTTATTTAGACAATCCGGGGGTAACATCCCTAAATCCCGACTCTAATTTGCCTTCAAGGCTAAAGGAGCGCCCTGTCCCCACTGCCACACAGTACTCACAATCTTGGGCAACAGCTACTTTACTGCCAAGATTTGCGGCAAGATATACGTCAAGATTTTTAAGCTTCGAGCCAGCGCCCGTCATGATAACGCCATTTTCATATATGTCTCCGGACAGCTCCGGCGGCGTGACCTCCAAAACCCCTTTTATCGCCTGCAAAAACTCGCTGATTACCGGCTGAATTACCGGAGTTAAATCATCGGTGGTTATCTCTATTGTCCCAGGCAACCCCTTTACTAGGTTTATTCCCTTTACAGAATATTTTTTTTGTGTCTCGGGGGTGGGCATACAGTCTGCCACCTCATGCTTTAATATCTGTGCCGTCCTTTGTCCTATCATAAATCCATATTTATTTTTAAGCACCTTTATAATCTCTCGGTCGATGGTATTACCCGCCATCTTTATCGACCTTGAACAGACTATCCCACCAAGCGATATAACCGCAATGTCGGTGGTGCCGCCGCCAATGTCAACTATTATATTGCCATTCGCCTTCAATATATCCAGCCCCGCCCCTATTGCCGCTGCAATTGGCTCTTCAATGAGCAGTACCTGCCGTGCTCCCGAGGACACCGCTGCGTCGATAACCGCATTTTCCTCTATTCCTGTCACTGCGCTAGGTACGCATATGCTCACCTTAGGCTTCACCACCTTGGAATCGTAGGATTTGTTGATGAAATACTTTACCATCTCCTTAGTCAAGGTGTAGTTGGAGATAACACCGTCCTTTAATGGGTATTCCGCTATTATATTTTTATGGGTTTTCCCCAGCATCTCAAAGGCTTTTTGCCCAAATGCAATGGGAACATTGGTA
>JAVWUR010000041.1:0-16189 GCA_036667055.1 Oscillospiraceae bacterium | reverse complement strand
GCTTCATATCCACGCTCCGCACCGGCTGTGTCCCATTTTGGGTAAGCTCCTCCACTAGGAGGTTGTGGGCTGGAATAATCACATCTCGGGACAATTCATCCAGCTTGTTCTGCATTTCAAGCATCGATAATTCTGGGGTGTCCGGCATACCAACATTGCCTTTTCCTTGCAGGTCTTGTTCTGTTATTTTTTTCATCTGCTACCTCTCTATAAAATTAACAACGGTAGAATACAAACCGAACGGCTCATTTTTTAAGCCATTTTCAAAAACAATTTGTATCTTTCGGTTGTCAGGTTTTATTGATATTTTTTCCATTATTGCTTGTGCAGTCTTGTCTGTTTTATACGCAAGCTTTGAATAGGTGAGCCTTGAGTATGTAAAATACCTCGCCTGTGCTCCATATTCTTTTATAACCTCGCTCATACCGTCATAAAATGCCACTATCTTCACCCCTGTTGCAGGGGCAGCAGCAAGCAACGCATATACCTCTTTAAATTTCTTTTTGCTGTAAAATTCTTTACCGTAAAAATCGGGTGTAGTCCATTTTGCCACTATGGGGGCCCCATCATCGTTGAAATTCAACAAATCCGAGTAGTCGGTATAAAACTCTTTTATCTCTCCTGTATCCGTTCCGAAAAGCAGCTTGTCGCCCTTCACCCATAAACATCTTGCACCTACATTATTACGGTAAAAGCCACTATATTGCCGATTAGAATAGGGCTCATTGTTTTCTTTTGTCGCCTGTGTTCCATCAAGGGCAAATATATATCCACCTACACAGAGCATATAAAAGCGGTCATACACAGTTGCAACAGCATTGCCTAAATCTTGCTTTAGCAGCAGACCATTGAGGTAATAAGACCGCAATTGAGCAAACCGCTCACCCAAAACATCACTGGGGGTAACTGCGTAAATTCCATCCTGTGTCAAAAAAAGCGGCTCTGTCTCCAATACCCCGAAAGCGTGCTTCGAAATGGCACCGCTACCTTGAAAACTGCCCGATAATTTAAACGCCGCCTCACCTCCCACAAGCTCCCCACTGCGCAATATTATGTTTGTGTTATCGTACGAGCGGTCAAGGTGTGTTGCCAGCTTGTCATTGACAATGGAATATCCCATAATTGAAGAGTTATCCTCCCCAATAATGGTGTACCACAAGTCCCCAAAATATAAGCCGTCATTCATTTGAGAAAAATAATCTCTGTTTGCGAGCTTCTTATTTCCTGCAACAAATAGCCTGTCTCTTGCACCGCTGACACCATAAAGTGCCGCAATATCACATCCGTTTATCCGCTCCAAATACCCCTTTACAGCCTTTGTGTAGGTTATCTTTATATTGTCCTCACCCGTGACGATAGGGGCGTGTGCCACTGTAAAAGTCACTGTACCCAAAGCCTTATCCACCGTGTAATCTGTCCCTGCCACAAGGGTTACATCGCCGCTTGCGGTAACCTTTACAACCTTTGCAACCCCCTCTATCTCAGTAACCCCAAGCTGATACACCTTGTCTGTGGCATTACCTAAAAAGCTCTCTATTTTCTGTGGCTGTAACAGATTTATCGGCTCATATGGCGTGCCTCCGCCTTTCGGTGGCTTTGATATAAACAAGGTGGGAATATATGCGATACTCTCAGCAGTGACGCACACATACACATCGTCTTTTTTATAATAGATAAGCATTTTAAATCCGTCCAAAATGAAAAGCTTACCATCAAGCTGCCTTGAAACGCTAAGAGCATCTGCCATCCCTGTATAAATAGCAGTGTCTCCAAAATAAAGCTTGTCCCCACTGTGGTACAATGTTTTTTCGCCGCTTTCATCGACGAACAGATGCACACCATTTATCCGCTGTGGATACTTTTTCACCGTGTGATACCCTATCCATTTTCGCACCTTGCCGCCGCTTTCCCGTATCATATTCACACAGTTAGGGGAACGTGTGGGGGATATGTAGGAGGGCTGATTTGTAAGGTCTGCACCCAAAAAGGTGTTTATAGCAAAGCTTGCAAGGGGCGGCTGGCTCGGCACCGACAATTTACCCATTTATATCTCCCACCCTTCACAAATCACCTGTGCTGACATGGGCGTATCCCTTGTCGATTGTTCAATCTGGTTTTTCATATCCTCATATAAATTCCAATAGGTAACAGCTTTCGCCATATCATCATCCATCCAAAGCCTGTTGGCCATAAGGTAAGGCAGCAAGTTAGAATAAATATAGTCAATCTCGATGGGATAGCTTTCGGGGGTAAGAGCGGTAATTGGTTTTGGATATCTATTGAAAAATACCTCAAAATCCCCATCATATTCCCCTTTAAAAAGAATGTTGGACCCTTTTTCTAACCTATAATCGCTTACCGTCTCGTATCTTTCACCATTGCTAAAAACAGGTCGCTCCTTTGATAAACAGCTAAAAACTCCTGTACCATCTTCTTGTGTAAGCTTGTCAAGGTCATATCTAACATAGGGGGAATTGCTTTTTAATTGCTTAATTATAATGCTGCCTTTAATAGGGCATACGGTTGTCGCTATAAAGTTTTGTGCCCAGTTGAACGCCTCAATAAACGCCATCTTGTTCTTTTCATAAATTTTAGATTTTTCAAACCCTAAATTTATAGTTTCGCTTTTTATAATGCCCCAAGTCTTGTTCATTGTTTCTCCTTTCATTTTTTGATGGTGGCGGTGCTTTAAGGTTACCGCCAAAGCCTTTGTCAATATAGTTCAAATGTAGTTCAAATATAGTTCAAGTGTAGTTAGAGTGCAGTTAGAGTGTATTTAGTGTGCAGTTCGAGTGCACCTTTAATGTACTTTGAACACCCACAGCTCTTTAGGTCTTGTAACCTTGCCGCCAAAGGTGTTAAGCCCCTTTACAGCATCAGAAAACAGTTCCTCGGGGCGGTATGCTTCCACATCTTCAATGCAGCCGGCAAATGCCACCGCTTTACTGGTTTTCACAAAGCAGTAATCATCCGTCTTGTCATTGTAAAAGTTGTTGGACATCTTTATCTTTGCACCCATATAGTGGCCAAGAACCCCCTTTTCAATAAGGCTGTCATTGCTTGTTTTAAGCGTGGTTATATAATCCAGCATAAGCATATAAAAGTTGGGATTTAGATAGATTGTTACATCATCGGTCTGCCTTACCCCGTTTTTCCACAAGTCTTTCAAAGCCACATCAATCAAGCCTTTTGCAATGGCAGGGGTTGTGATGGCTGTGGACACGCTACACCTACCTGCGGCCTCCTTGCCTACAGCCACGCTGTCAGCTACTACCTTAGCGATAAAACTGTCTCGCTCCTCTGCCATAGCCCTTGTACTTTCTAGCATAAGAGCAGTCATAAGCCCGTCAATCGCCTGTGACTTGTCCACATCATCCACCGCAAAGTTGAAAAACTTCGCTTGGTCGATTAAAAGTGTTTGGTCTTTGTCTGCCACCGCCTCCGGTGCTCCGATTTTAGCACCGGTATAGTTGCCTATGGTAGGTCTGCCCACACCTAGGATTTTAACGGTTTTACCTTTGCCTACATCGCCTTTAAACTGGTAGTCACAGTCCTGTTCAAAAATGGTGTGCTTGGGTAAATCATGCTGGATTTTCTTGCTCCATATAATTGGTTTAAATTTTTCGTATGACATTTTTGTCTCCTTTATTTTTTAAAAATTGTTTGTTTTTTTACCACTTGGACATAGATTTCATAATCTTGTCCAAAATTTTAGGGTTGTTCAGCTCCTTTTCCGAAAGCCCGTCAACCTCTTTTTCTGTGTAAAAATCCTTTTCTATCGCCTGTGTTGAGGTCACACTTCCGCTGGATGGGGGCGTTTCCTTTTGTGGCAAAAGCAAGGCATAGACCTTTAAAGGGTCTTTGATTTTCCCTGTTGCCATAATTTCAAAAAAGCCATCGGGCAAATCTTCAAAAGTTTCAACATCCGGATATTTTTTGCTAATTGCCTTTACGTCATTGGAAATTACAGTCTTGTTGTACTGCTCCTTATAAAAGGCCAGTTCCTCACTTGCTCTAGTCTTTTCAACAATAGCCTTTTGCGTGTCCTCTCGGTGCCGCCTAACCTCTTCTACAGGTACGCCTTGCGTTTGTGCTTGTAGCTTGTCGGCAATCTCATAGGCTGAACCTTCATATCCCATACCCTGCAAAGCTTTTTCAAGATAGGTATACTTGTCTTTTTCCTTTGCAATTTCCCCCTCCAGCTCGAAAAGCTTTTTACTTTTTTGCTCAAGCTCCTCCTTTCTTCTCATATCCGCAAAAACGGCATTTTCTTCGGGTGTTTGGGGTAATGATGGTGTGTCAATGTGCTCTTGCGTTTCCTCCGACACAGCTCCCTGTGCAGCTATGTCTACTATCTCTTGAACCTCGGCGAGCGGTTCAGCGTTTACGCCTAAATCTTGGTCTTCCATTGGTAACTCCTTCTTGATTTTTACGCTATTCAATGCGATTTTTATATTAAAAAGACAATGCCGCTGTCTTAAATAATCGGGCTGCTCTCAATTTTTACATCGCTTTTTATCGGGGCTTGCTTTTGGTACCCATAGCTTGTGCATTGGGGGTTAGGGCATTTAAAAACCATCTTTACAGAGATATCACCGCTATCTTCTACCTCCTCATAGCTATCCTTAAATAGCTCCGTATTGCATTTCTTGCATAGCATTTCTGTCACCTCCTCCATCTATAACTTGGGGCATATCATTCATCGCTTGCTGCTCCATTAAAAGCTGCTGCTGTGCCATCTGCTCCTGCAAGGCTTGCCTTTTTGCCACAATGTCCAAAAGCTTTGCCTTTGGCACATTAGAGCTATCATCTAAAGCCGATACATATTCTTCAAAGGATATTTTGTCAGCCAAAAACAACTCCTTTAAATTCAATTCCTGTGCCATTTTTGAATAGGGCGAGTTAGGGGAAACATCCACACGGACGCTGGGCTTTAGCTTTATAAACTCCGTGGGGTCTATCGTCACATCCTCAAAAGCCACAACATCCTTGTTGTAAACCTGCCAAAGGTTAGCCCACACAAGGGCGATATCCTCAACAAACTGTTTAAAGGCTGCCACCTGTGCGTTTACATTCAAGGTCTTTGCCTCTCGTGCAGCGTTTATGGCAGCACCTGACGCTTGCTCGGGGTTTATATTCTCCAAATTGTCACCAGCTCCCGACAATTCCCTTGTAAGCTTTATCAAATCCTGCCATATAGAAATTGCATAGGGCGATATGTTCCCCGGCTGCAAATACCGTATAAGCCCGTCCAGCTGCTGGCCAACCCCTGCCGTCACAGCAATGGAGGAGCCGGGGTAGTTTAACTTGTCCACCTCACTTGCGGATAAAGCGTTGCTTGAATAGATTTTGTGGGGAAATGCCCCCGACTTCACGGACGTTTCAAACCGATAAAAATTCTTATTTATGCTGATTTGATTAGGGATTTTATCCCATATATCCCCAACCCCTCTAGCAGAGTTTTTTCGCAGTTTCCAAGAATATTTGACTACTGGATATAATGATAAAGCCGAGACTATTCCATTGTTTTCTCCCTGCAAAACAGTGTCGGGTTGATACTGCACCGTCCTAGCAGCTCTTGCAATATGTACAGTCCCTTGCGACTTCCACAATTTTGTTATAACCGTTACCTTGTCCTCGTTTTTCTTTTCCTCCTCGCCCCACGCCGTTTCCTCACTTTCGTCTGCAACAATGCCCTCAATATCCTCCATAGCTAATCCATTGGCAGCAGCTTCCTGTTTCACATCCTGTAAGTACTTTCGCTGAGGTATCAAAATATATGGCTGTTTTTGTATGTGTGGGTTATTTTCATCTGCAAAAATTATGTTTGTGTTGTCGAGATATTCAATTTTTATCTCTTCATCCTGCCAGTAAAAATACGCAAGTGCATCTCCAGCTATAAAGCTATCCTCTAAAATGTCCCAAATGCCAGCATCCAGCTTTAGCCTTTCCCAAGTGTCCTTTACGAACTTGTTTAAAGCTTCACACATTGCAACATACTTTTCATTTGCATAGGTCTTGTTTAGGGGCGAAAAGATTATGTCCATCGTGTTTTGCCCCACAAGAGCGGTGCTGCTCTTCATAATGGGTGCCAATATGTTAAGCTGTGCCGGCCGCTCAACCCCCTTGGGCACATTCAGCCCCGACCACTGGTCCCCGTCCACAAACTCATGGCATCGTTCACTCCTTGAATAGATGTCTTTTTTTTGCAAAAAGTTCTTGCCCTTTTCGTACTCTTCCCATATTTTTGTCAGTTGCTTTTCCAACAGCTACACCTCTCTTTGCGGCACATTTGTACCAAAATTTTCAATATTTTCCATAAAAATCCGCTCTGCTCGCCGCTCTTCCGTCTCGGCTTCCTTTTCAAATGCTTTCTTTACTAGCTTTACAGCCTTTTGAGGAATATCTATCTCTTTTATCGTGTAAACTTCCCTTGCTACCTCAAAGCCCATATAAAAAGCTATAAACATAAAAAATGATATGATAAATGCTGATATTAAAACTTGTGCAATCATCTATTTCTCCTCCAACTTTCATAAATAAAAACAGCAACCCCGACATAGGCAACCATCATTGCGTAAAATACAATATCCATATCCATTAAAAAACAACCACCTTTTCACAGCCCACTGTAGGCTTGGGCCTTTCTACATTAAAATTATATATAGGCTTTTCCAGCTTTTCCGGTGGCAATGCGTCACGGGCTATAAACTCACAAACCCCATACCTTAAAGCAGCCATAGCATCATCCCCAAAGGGCACCGGCACATCCGTATAATTGCCATCTTTATCTTTTTTCCACCGCCATTGACTAATTTCACTTATTGCCCCAACGCAATCAGGATGTATATGTATTTTCCTCTGTTTTAGCCAGTCGATGGAGGCATTCACACTGCCCGAATACTTGTACACTCCCACAGCGTTGTAACCTGCCCTTTGCCACGAGATTATCCTGTCCGGCTCTGCACAATCGCACCACATTACAATTGATTTATCAAGCCCCTGTGCCTGCTTGATGATGTCCTCGGTAGTTTTCTCACGCTCATAAATTTCACGGCAAATATATACTTCATCATCCTTAAAGCCGATATCCAATATTGCATTGGCGTGATTAAATCCAAAGTCTTGGCCATACCTGCGATAGTCAAAGAAATTCTCTTTTTTGCTAAATTCTTCAACCACATAGTTTGAAAATATAAGCCCGCTTGTTTCCCCCCATTCACCCAAGCCATAAATGCGGTAGCCATCGGGATCGACCTCTTTTCTTCGCTCCATACGCTGGTAATAAGCTTCATCGCAGAACATATTGTCCTTGTAGGTGCTTTTGCTCGTTATAACATTGCTATCCACCCGGTCAAAAAACACTTTCTTTATCCAGTGAGAGGAGGAAACGGGGTTAAATGACAGCCGTATTTGATAAAAAAGCCCTACAGGCAGCAAGCCCCTTAAACGGTCATCGATAATCTCAAAGTCTGCTTGTGTAATTTCAGTGGCCTCCTCAATCCAAACATCCGTCAAGCTGCCATTAGAGGGCGTAATGGACTTTAACTTCTCCCTTTGCCCGTCATCATTAACGCCACCAAAAAGTATTTGATTGCCATTGGAGCAGTCAATTTGCAATGGATTGAGCTTAAAGGTGAAAACACTTGCTAGCCCCATTTTATAGATAGCCTTTTTAAGCTCATTAAAGGTAGAAACTGCATTAGACTGTGCCACTTTTCTTATGCAAAGCAAATTTCTACCCTTTTGGCTTAAAACACGTGTGATATAAAACTGTGCTGTGTCCACACTCTTACCACTGCCTGCCGAGCCAAGCATCACCACATATCGTTTATCACTAGCCCATAAAGGCTCAAAAATAGGGTTTCGCTTAATCACCACTCGTTGCATTTTCAATTACCACCTTAAAGCCATCACCCGATATTTCAGTCTCCTGCTTGTCCTTGTATCCCAGACAGTTCTTCCCGAAAAACTGTGCAAATTGGCTGTTGTACAAGCCCCCCATCCCATTTACCAGCCACACCTTTTCTTGCAATTGCTTTGCACGCATATACGCTCCCAAAAACTCGGCGTGCTCTTTTGTCCAGTTCAATAATGTATTTACATCCACCCCTATAAAATTCGCAAAGCCTTGAAAAGTAGGAAACTCTGCCGGCAATATAATCGGCTCCTCGCTCTTCACCTTGCCATCTGCAAAAAAAGTCTTTCGGTAAACAGCCTTTTGCGGCGGAACATCAAAATATTCTACAATCGATTCACAATATCCTTTTTTATATTTTGTAGGTCTTGCCATAAAAACACCTCCTTCTATAGCAAAAGAGAGCCAGCAGAACAATATGTCCGCCGCTCTCTTTTCACTTTTCCTATTTTATAGTATATCACGCTTGCTATATGGCTTTATACGGTCAAAATATTTTTATTTGGTTTTCCCCCCTTCTAATCAATCTCTGTACCCAGCGGTAGTCAAGATTGTTTTCAGCGGCGATACACTCAATGGTCTTGCAGTTGACATATCTTGCATATAGGATAGTCCTAACTCTACCGTCTCCAATGCCATCAATAGCCTTTGTAATATCGGCAATGATTTTTCGCTTACTCGCTATTAATTCAAGAAGCTCGGCGTTTAACCCGATGGCTTTGACGTTCTTGCCCTCAGCAGCGTTATTCTGCCCCATCTGTGCATCATTTCCAAAGGAGGGTGATATGTAGTCAACCTCGCTCAAGGCTGTATTGTAAGCCGTCTCCAGCTCTCTTATTTCGATTGCAAGTTTATACCCCCTGCAAAGCCATTCTCTATTTGTCAATTTGTCACCCCTTAAATTTAATCTATCCGTTTTTTATATTCAGTCTTTCCGCTCTCGGGAAAAACCGTCTTTTTTACTATATATATTTTTTAATGGTGGTTATTGTGGATATGAAGGGAATACAGTAAAGTCCCCTATAGAGTAAAATAAAAAAAGGTTCAGTAGGGAAGTTTACGCAAAACGCCCTATATCCACAATATGCACCATTTTTTTGCTATTGCTTTGGAAATTTTAATTGTTCAACAGGCTTTTCCGGCTTTTCAAGTGTCTTCATAGCCTTGTAAAAGTCCTCATTTGCCCCCGTGCCCCAAAACAGATGCCGTACCCCGTCACGAGTAGCCCCTAAATCCAAGTACTCTGTACATACCGAGGATTTTCTTGTCTTATACCTTTTCTGCATCTCCCTGCCAAATTTTTGTGCCGTGAAGGGGAATTTTTCGCCGTTTGCTTTTGCCCACCCTGTGTACATCTTATAAAAGCTGCTCGCCTGCAAGGTCTTTCCCTCTTCATTTACAACACATTCCTCAATAAACTGTGCCAGCCTGTCCATCTCGGTCTTATACTCGTCAATGGCGGCATCCACTGCCCTGCATACAGGCAGCCCGCTTTTAGTCCCCTTAGAGTTTTCCTGCCACTTTACAGTGCCCTCAATCGCCCAGTTTAATATCCCCGAAAGCTCCTGCTTTAGCTTTGCCGAAAGGTTTCTGTCCTGCTTATCCGGTGGTATAGATACCTCAAAGGGTACAAGCCTTACCCTGCGCCATATTCCATTGTCCGTGCCCTTTATCTTGGGCTTATGGTTTGTTGCCATAATAATTTTAAACTCCGGACGAAACTCAAAATCCTTGCCGTACAAAAATCTTGCTGTGATGCTATCCCCTCCGGTGAGCTGCTTTACAAGCCCCTCATTTAAGGCAGCCCCCTCCTCCGTTTCACTGGTAGTTACAAGCCTTGCTCCTTTTAATCGGGCGATATCGCTCCTTGCACCGCCGCTGGAGCGTTCCCTCATCATAAGCGTCTCGGCTTGGGTGTTCATTGCATAATCTCCCAGAATGTCACGCACTACCTCTAAAAAAGTGCTTTTCCCATTTGCACCACTGCCGTACAAGAAAAACATACATTGCTCTCGTGTGCTCCCCGAAAGGCAGTACCCCAAGAGGCATTGAAGATAATCTATCAGTTGAATGTCATTATTTGTTATGTCTCCAAGAAATTTAAGCCATACCGGGCACTGTGCATTTTTGTCATATGAAACCTCGGAACGCTTTGTTATATTGTCGATTTTCTTATGCACCCCCACCTTGCCTGTTTTTAAGTTTAGTGTACCATTGGCAAGGTTAAACAGCCCCTTGTGTCGGTCTAAATCCTTGGGTTCAACCGCCACCCCCTCAAGGTGCTGTGTTTCAACTATAAAAGCCTGCTTGCCCTTGCTGCTTTTACTGCGGCGGATGTGAGCCTTTACTGCCATAATTTCCTCCTTGTCCTGTAAGCCAAAAATGTCCTTGTCCATCTCCAAAAGCATTTTATCCGCAATCCTCTTGATACTCTCCGTCCCGTCATAATGCCATCGTGTGCCGTCCCAAGTGTACCAAGCTTTGTCTGTGTGGTTATATCTTATCATATCCTTGGCAAAATCTCTGAAGCGAAGGGCGTTGCCTGTGTCGTCTAGTGAGTATCGTTTTTTCTCTTTAAATGGGGTAGTGGGGGCTGAGTTTTTCTTGAAAAATTCCTGTGCATCTTCAAAAGCTTCCACCTTAGGCTTTGGAGTGTAGACCTCTTTACAGTCTTTAATAGCTTTTTGAATGGTGTAAGCTGAGTACTTTTGTGCACCTCGCATTTCATCCCATTTTTTTCGATAAAGCCCCGACCCTCTGAAAATCCTGTCTACCCTTTCCTCATTTGCCCCAAACCAAAAGCATAGCATGTTACAAAAGCCTAAGTCTGCCTCCGACTGTGAAGAATAATACCCCTGCCAGGCACCGGAATATAAGCTGCGAAAACGCACGCCGTCCTTTGAACTAAACGCAAGGTTTAATATCTCGCCGTCCTCAAGCTCAACTGGTTTTAGGGGGAGCTGCTGCGTTTGTAGCAGCTCCTCTCCCCCTAAATATTTTTCGTGCACGCTGGCGATGGATGCTGTGCAATCGTTGATTGTGGTAATGCCATTGAATACGTTGCCCGTAACTGTAAAATATCTACCCTTGTCATATATTTCCAGCCCATCTTTACGCCTTTTCCCCTTTGGCAGCTCCCCTTTACAAAGAATGTGCAGCCCTGTCTCCGAGGGCGAAAACTCTGTATAGCTGCTCACAGTGTTTACAATATCAAAGGATTTTTCCGTAAGCTCTCCGGTGTCGGGGTCGTAGCAATGGTCAAGGTCTATTCCCACAATCCCATCTCCAAGCATAAAGCCTATGCCCTTACAATCCCAAAGCTTTTCGCCCTTGACCGCCTGCCCAAAGCTTGCCCAGGTACCGCTGTTGTTGCTCATAGCACCGCCCCCTGTATTGGGGTTTATAGGGCTTTTATCCTTCTTAAAGCATACCCACCGAGGCAAGGACTTTAATTCAATTGGTATTTTTTCATATTTCATTGCCTACCCCATATCCTTTAATAGAATGGATAATCTCCATCATCATTGGCAACACCCGCAACGCCTTGAAACCCTGCCAATGGCGACTGCTCCGTGTCCTCTTGTTTTTTTATAAACTGCTGTGCATCACCCATGCCAACGTATTTGTTGATATATATATTGGCAAAATCGCTCCCTGCCTTTGTTGTTACCGAGACCTCTAAAAGCCTGTTTTCAAACTGATGTAAATTCCCCTCCAGCTCGGATAGCTTTTTGATGTCTACCCCTGCCGCCATTATATCCGATTTTAAAAAGTCTAAGGTGTTTTGGGTTATCCCATTATTCTTGAAAATGTAGCGACCTTTACACTCCCCCTGTGTAACTATAAGCGACCAGCTTAAAAGCGGTGTGCCCACTTTACTCTCCCTTAATTTACACTCTTTGATTACAACCATATATCTGCCGTCCGGCACATTGTTTTGGCTGCCACTGCTTTTCTGATAGCTGCTATCTAACTCGGAAAAATCAAAACTTGTCATAACTGTATCTCCTGTTCTATTGTACAATTTAATTTATTATATATTTTTTTGCGTGAACAAAACTGACCCTTGCAAACGGGGACAAGCTTGTCCACATAGTCAAAAATCACTGCATCGATTTTCCCCGGTGCCGGCCGCATTATTCGCCCTATGGACTGCTGCACCGCCGTTTGGTTGCGTATGGGTGTTGCGAAAAACAAACGGTCAAGTACCGGAATATCAAGCCCCTCCTTTGCCAAAGCATATGTTGCAAATAAACACCTGCTGTGTTTTGTTCGCATATCTGCAATAGCTGTTTTCCGCTTTTCTGCCTTGCTTTTGCCGCTTATAAATTCCGCTGGATAACCCAAAGCTTTAATGCGATTATACAAGCTTTCCAATATGCTTAAATTGGTTGCAAGCACTAAGCATGAATGTCCGTCATGCAGCTGCTTTGCAAGGTTTGAAAGAATATCCTCACTTCTTTTTTGGTCGCTGTCCAAGCACCTGGCAAGCCTTGTAAAATTTATAGGGTGCTCGTCCACTGCCGGATGATAGGTAAATCCCGTCACCATGGGGTACACCGTTGGGGTTATAACATTGCCCTTGTCCTTCAATGTCTCTTGGCTAACCTGTGCCAGCTTATCCCCTAAAATATGAAAAATTGTGTCCGTCAACCCATCACTCCGCATATCCGTTGCGGTTATCCCGTATCGATATTTTGCCGGAAGCTGTGCCAAAACATTTGCCCACATTGAAGCGGTCTCGGGGTTGTTCACCACCCTGTGACATTCGTCCACTATCACACACCCAAAAAGATGTGCCATGTCACTAAGGTCTCTGCGATACAGTGTCTGCACTGTTGCGATGGTCATATGTGTGCCTATCTCCGCTCGCTTGCCGCTGTATATGCCTATCTGCGGCGGTGATAACCCCAATCTTTCAACCGCTCTGTCATAAGTACCCTGTACTAGATCCTGTGTATGGGTTATCCAAAGGCAAGGCTGTTTTAAATTGGCTATAAGCTGTAGGGCGGTTTCCGTCTTGCCTGCCCCACAGGGCATTACTATAACCCCCTGTGGGCTTTTGCTCATGGCAACTGTATCTAAAGCCTGCTGCTGATAATCCCTCATCTCCAGTGTGCTTTTACTAAAACTAATCTCCTCGCAGGTCTGCGTAAAATTGCTCTTGACCGTGCCGCCCGGGCGGATACGCCATATATCTGCCCATAGTCCTCTTGGCACAATAAGCTGGTTGTTCTCCACCCTGTACAGCATTATCCTTTGGGGTATGTTGTAGGTTGGAAACCCCATCCGCAAGGCACTTTGAAACTTTGGGTTGTTTACAGTAAGCTGCTTTTGCAGGCTGTGTAACAACCCCTCCGGCACATCCTTTAATCGTATCTGTCCGTCTATCTCCATTATCAAGGCCGTGGCACCTCCTTCACATAGTTTATAACTGCTGGATATTCACAAAGCTTTATGCTGCCCCTCTCGCCCCCTAGCACATTGTCCCTTATGGCATACCAGGGGATAAAGCTTACAATCTGGGGGCTGTCTCTATATACCGCTACAACGCTCAATCCCCCGGCGTCCTCATGGCGTGAAAGATTTTCAATTTCATTGGGAGTAAAAGCGGAATATGCCAAATTTCCCTTTGCAATTCTTTTACATTCAATGCCATAGCTCTCCCCATTAATACAAGCTTGGATGTCAAAGGGCTGTCCCGACCAATCCGTTGGCCAACGTCTCGCCCAGCCCATATCGTCCAGCATTATAAGCAATTCCTTTTCCCACTGCTTCCCCCTTAAAGCCCTCAGCTTTTGCAAATCTCTTTTGTCCTGTGCTGTCTTTTGTGCCGGTATCATCCCGTCACCTCCATCGCCTTATCCAAGGCAACCTGTTTTCGGGTACATTCCTCACAAAGTGCTTGGCCATACTTTTCCTTTGTGGCAGATGCACGCAGCTGTGCAGTCACCTTGCTGCTGTTTTTGATTTTATTGCCGCATCGGTCACAGATATACCTAACCGGCTCCTTCCCCTCGGAAAGCCACTGCTTTAACTGTTGGCCAACAGCGGGGGTTATCTCCTCCATAAAATTATCCAAAAAAGTTACATCCTTGCTGGTTGTGGCAATATGGTTTCTTGCTATGTTCAGCACCACATCAAATTCATATTCCGTGTCCTCACGCTGCACCGGTGCAAGCCCTATTTTAATCGGCTGCTGCTTGCCCTTGTCATTTGTCTCCATTGCATATTCTGTCTTTACACGCATAGTGCAGATTGTGTGGCAATCTCCCGAAAGTATTTCGTTGATTAGTATATTCTGCTCCTTGCCTGCCTCGTTCCAAGCGGTGTAGCTGTTTTTTCCCGGCCGTGCGGCAATTTGTTCTTTAAGCTCCAATATGCCGCCCTCATAGCTCCAAGCATGGGAAAGGCTGTCTATAATGACAACCCCCTCAGGCCCCACAGCAGCCGCCGCCTGCTTAACATAATCCCTGTACTTTTCCGGCCAGTAAGGTGCTTCCAGCGGTGCATATAAAAACTGTCCTATCTCTGTGTCAAAGTCCGTCCTTTGTGCGTACAGCCTGCCACGCTCTCGCTCCGTGTCAATCAGTGCAATCTTGCCCCAGTCTCCCGTTATCCCATACGCTATATATAAAGCACCTAAGGTTTTCCCGCCGCCCGACACCCCTGTGAGTGCCATTCTTAGCTTTGCCTTTTGCCTTTCCACCGGCTTAAAAATATTATCCATAACACCTCTCCTTTATTTAATTGAAAGCGATTTTGTACGCACAAGGCTTGCTCCTAAAATCTTGTCCCCTGCCTGCATATCCTTTTTAAGTGCCGTTTTGTCAATGACATCCTCGTCCAGCTTTTGGGGCTTTATGTACTGCTTGTATTTTAAAACTGCGTTAAGGTCTTCTATCTTCACACTCTCGGGGTTGTTTCTAAGGGAAATTACCGCCTTGGGCTTGTCTATCTTTGCAAGCGACATTTTCTGCATATTCAAAAGCAGATAGCCCTTTAAGAAATCCACCTTGTTTTCCATCGTTTTCTTCCTTGCCGTAATTTTCTTAGCCTCCTCGGCAAGGGCATCACGCTCCGCCATAAGACGTTTTATATAAACCGCCAGGCTCTCTGCCTTGTCTTCAAAGTCATTCTCTAAACCTTCCAAGCTGGTCAAAAATGCACTGCAAAAATCAGCATACCCCTCCTGCTCTGGGTCCAGTATATCTATATTGTCCCACAGCTCCTCAAAGCTGTTCGATAGCTCATATAATTTAATACTCATCTCTTTCCTCCTCCCAGTAATTATGGCTTTCAATTTCCAGAAATTTTTCCGGATTTTTATCGGCTTTGGCTGATATAAAGAAATATACGCCGCTGTCTATGTCCTGCCACATAAGCAATGTGTTCTCCATATTAACCAGTGCTAAATTTTCATTGCCTATGAGGATTGTCCGTGCCTCCTCCTTTACGAGGGTCAGCTTTAAGTCCTTTCGCTGTAAAATGGCACTGTCCTTCCACACAAGCCCTGTAAATTTTGTAGGCATATAGACATATCCATCCTCTATGTAGTCTAAAAAGGTTGTGCCTATGGTTTCAGGGTCCTCACTTTTCTCTGCATACTTGCTTTTCAATAAAAATCCCTCGCCCACAAATGGCAGCTGTCGGGCTATCTGGGTTATAAGTGCAAGACACTTGCTTGGAATTTCCTGTGCCGGGGCAACCATCCCCCACCAGCCCGAATGTAAAATGTAGTAATCTACACAGTGCCAGTCTAACCGCCGAACCTGCACCCCGCCGCCCTTCAAGCTCTCCTTCATAAAACTAAGTAGTGTTTTCTCGTTTATCATTTTTTTCTTCTATGGCGGTCTTAAAGCTTTGCTGCTTTTTATAGCCGCCATTATTCCTTTCCTTTAATCAAAAAGTTCATCCTCGTCTTTATATGCAAAATTGTTGATAGCACTGCCCAAGGTAGAATTTGCCGAGGTTAACGCACTGCGTATAGGGCTTACCGCCTGTACAAACTCCACCTCTTCAAGGTCGGCACACACCATCAAGAACATGGATATAAATGCGTTGATGCTGTCCCCATAATCGCTCGCCATGGCTCTGCAGCTTGCAAAATCCGTCAGCGGCGTTTTTACCCCAATGCCCTTTTCAAGCTGTTCGGTCAGCTCCTGCACCTTGATTTCGCTTTTAAAAGCCCGGCTCTGTGCGGCGTGCAAACCACGCTGTAGCTCCTCTGTGTCTTTAAAAGCAATTTCCCTTGCCAGCTTTTCCACCTCC